>DXHP01000193.1 GCA_019113305.1 Candidatus Ignatzschineria merdigallinarum
AGATAGTTAAATAAACAAAACTATAAACATCTTGAAATTATTAATCAATAAAATACTTAATGCAGAATATTATTAACCAACAAGTTCACAAAAAACACTAAAAAAATAACAATAATTTACAATTAAATGCCAAATATTCCATAACTACATAAGGACGCCCCCTCTATATGTCCCTATAAAATCTTGTATATTGACTATTACAACGATATTGATTCTAATGGCAACAGATACATTTTTTTACAAAACAACTAAACATATTAACCACTACTCTAACTCTTCAAAATCTTACCAACATCGAGGTTAGCATTGAAATCACCACTTCTCTCTTCTGCCTTCTTATTAATCCTCTCTGGATGTATTCCCGGCAATAACTTTCACAATAACAAAACACAAACTATCAACTTAACATCAACATTTGATTCTGAATCTGCTGCCTATATCTTAAAAGAAGGAACAGGTACTATTTCAGGAAATGCCAGCCTTACCGATCCGCACGGAGAAACAATCAGCTGCGCTGGGAATAATGTCTACTTAGTGCCAGTAACAGAATACTCAACCGAACGTTACCACCACTTATTCGGCAAAAATGGTAATGGATTTTCAAGCGATGATATTATCTTCCATATTAAATTTAAGCCTGATAATCCTGAATTCAGAAAATACATGAAAGTGAGTACTTGTAATTACATTGGTGAATTTACTTTCGACAATATCCCTGCCGGTGAATACTACTTAGGTACCAATATTATTTCTGAAATAGAAGGTTACAATACTATTGAAGGAGGCGCGCTTGCTAAGAAAATCTCCCTTCAAGAAGGGCAAAATCTTAAAATAAAATTGCGATAGCCCACTAATATCGATATCAAGAACTGTAGTTTTTAGCACTTTTGCTTGGTAATTCAAGACTTAAGAAAAATATGAGTAATGGAGTAAGGTTTCTACCCCATTACTCAAGTGCAGTATTGATAACAGTCTTTATAATATTCCGCTACAATGAAATTTCATCATACTTACCATAAGTACACTTCATGACCCTATTTCTACAAGCATTCTCACAACAGTTTTATGCCCTATTACCTTTTTTTATTTTAATCGCGATAGGTTATATCCTTGTTCGTCTCTTTAAATGGTCTGATCAATTTACAAATGGCTTAACTAAGTTTTTATTTAATTTAGCCATTCCCATAATGCTGTTTGGGGTCATGAGCCAATTCCATACTCAAAAAGAGATGGACCCCATGCTTGTATTGGCATATTTTGGTGCCTCGTTCATCTTGTTTTTTATAGAAAAAATCTACGCAAAATATCTTTTAAAACTCACCGCGCAAGAGAGTTCTGTTTTTGGGGTAGGTGGGATTTTTTCCAATAATGTGATGATTGGCATCCCTCTTATTATGCTATTTATGGGCGATGAAGCCATTGCTGTTTCCGCCCTTATCATCTCATTTAATGCTTTACTTTTATGGAGCTTAGTTTCCTTTGCTATCGAATGGGCAGAACATGGTTCACTCTCTTTAAAAGGCTTTATTCTCACCTTCAGAGGTGTTCTAAAAAACCCTATCGTCATTGGCATTATGCTAGGTCTGATTGTTAGCTTTTTTAGAATTCCTCTCCCGAGCTTTGCAAGCGCCACCATTTCCATGTTCTCAAACATGGTCGCACCGCTTTCCTTATTAACTTTAGGTATGGGACTTGCAAAATACCGCTTGGGCTCAAATCTTAAAATCAGTTTAAATATCACCTTTTTCAAACTAATTGCTCATCCATTCATTATCTGGCTCGCAGCTGTTTTATTAGGGTTGCCGGCATTTGAAACAAAAGCCATCGTCATTCTAGGTTCAATTGCGACAGGAATGAATGTTTATCTCATGGCGCTAAAGTTTCAGGTGATCGAAGATGCAACAGCCTCTAGCATCATTCTCACTACAGTATTATCAGCAATTACAACACCGATTATTATCGTCTTACTTTAAAAAAGAATTAAAAAATTTCCTCATAAAAACAAAAAGCCAAGTTTGATACACTATCGAACTTGGCTTTCATCTCAACAACCAAAAAATGATTGCTCTGATGTCTTAAACTAATAAATAGGATTTTATCATTCCTTCTAATTCTCTCTGTAATCGCTCAACAATCCCAATGTCTTGTTCCGCCTCGATATTCACACGCAGATAATTTTCAGTATTTGAACGGCGAATATTGATTCTTGCATTTTTCAACCGAATACTCAACCCGTCCATTTCATCCATCTCAAGCGCTTGAGTTTGATAAAATTGCGAAATATCTGTCATCAACAAAGTTGGGTTGATCACTTCATAATTTAACTCACCACTACAAGGGTAAGCTGCTCTAGCCGCTGAAACAAGCTGTCCCATACTTTTCGTCTGTGTCTGCAACAAACTCGCCACTAAAAGAAAAGGAATCATTCCAGAATCACAATAATGAAAAGCCCTAAAATAATGATGAGCACTCATCTCTCCACCATATAGTGCTTTAACCGCACGCATTGTCCGCTTCATAGGCGAATGTCCACCCGCAGAAATAATCACCTTTCCACCCGCCGCTGCAATCACTGCTTCGCTATTTAAGGTTTGCCGCGTATCAATCACAATTGACTCTTCAGGATGGTCTTTAAGTAGCTCTTGAGAAATTAACCCAATCATGTAAGAACTATCTATAAACTCGCCGGATTCATCAAAAAAGAAACAACGATCAAAATCCCCATCCCAAGCAACACCAAAGTCTGCCTGATGCTCTAAAATAGCTGCTTTCGTATCGGCTCTTCGTTCAACAATCAATGGATTTGGCACACCATTTGGAAATGAACCATCAGGCTCATGGTGTACTTTAATAAACTTAAAAGGTAAATAAGGCTCTAAACGATCAATCGTTTCTCCGGCACAGCCATTTCCGCTATTACAAACTATTTTAAGCTGATGTAAGGATGACTTTTCTCGAACACTTTGAGGAATAAATCCTAATAAAGTTTCAATATATGGCATATGATCTTGCCACTGAGTTAGTTTCCCTTTTTGTGCGGCAATACCATAATCTTGACGCTGGATTCTCTCCTTCAGCACTAACAACCCCGATTCTAAACTGATCGGTTCTGCATTTTTTCCTACAAGTTTAAATCCATTATGATTTTTAGGATTATGGCTGGCCGTAATCATAATACCGCCATCAGCAGCATGATAAACCGTATTGAAATAGACCTCTTCGGTGCCGCAAATGCCGAGTGAAATCACATCACAACCGGCATCCAAAATTCCTGCCACTAATCGCTCAAATAACAGAGGACTGCTTTCGCGAATATCACGGCCAATAACCATATTTGTAGCAGAATATTCCGCTACAAAAGCAAGACCTAGCTTATAAGCTAGGTCTACATTAATATCTCGCGGATATTCTCCGCGGATATCGTAAGCTTTAAAAGCTTTCATTGTCATCGTCATTGTTAAAACGCTCTATCGACTAATCAAATGGGTCTCTTAAAACGAGCGTTTCGTTACGATCCGGACCTGTTGAAATAATATCAACCGGCACTTTCAACAACTCTTCAAGACGTTTGATATAGTTTTGTGCTGTTTGTGGTAACGCTTCAAATGACATTACGCCAACCGTACTTTCATTCCAACCTGGCATTGTTTCGTAAATTGGCTCACAACGCGCAAAGTTCTCTGCACCATATGGAGGATAGTTCACCACTTCACCATCTAAGTTATAGCCAGTACAGATTTTTATCTCTGCCATACCATCTAAAACATCAAGCTTTGTTAAGCAGAGCCCTGTTAAGCTATTAATATCGATTGCACGTCTTAAAACTGGCGCGTCGAACCAACCACAACGACGAGCACGTCCCGTTACGGAACCGAACTCATGGCCACGCTCTGCTAAACCTTGACCCACTTCATCTGTTAATTCCGTTGGGAATGGACCTGAACCGACACGTGTAACATAAGCTTTTACAATACCTAATACATAATCAAGCGCGAGAGGACCAACACCTGTTCCTGTTGCCGCACCACCTGCTGATGTATTACTAGATGTTACAAACGGATAAGTACCATGGTCAATATCAAGGAATGTTCCTTGCGCTCCTTCAAACATCACTTTAGCGCCTTGATCACGAAGTACTTTAAGATCATAAGAAACATCTGAAACGAGTGGTAATAAACGCTTCGCAAGTTCCATTGTATCGTTATAAACTTTATCTACAGATAGGGCTTCTTTACCGAGATAGTTCACCAATACAAAGTTGTGATATTCCATGACCGCTTCAAGCTTCTTACGGAATACCTCTGGATAGAAAAGATCTGCAACACGAATCGCACGACGTGCCACTTTATCTTCATAGGTTGGACCAATACCACGACCCGTTGTTCCAATCTTATTTTTCCCAAGCTTCTCTTCACGAGCCTGATCGATTGCCACATGATATGGCATCACAAGCGGACAAGCTTCTGAAATTTTAAGGCGCTCATCAACATTAATACCGCGACTTAATAATTCATCCATTTCACTTAAAAGTGCTTCTGGTGAAAGAACAACACCATTACCAATATAGCAGGTAACATGTTCACGTAAGATTCCTGATGGAATCAAACGAAGTACCGTCTTCTCTCCGTTAATTACAAGTGTATGCCCAGCATTATGGCCACCCTGAAATCGAACAACGGCTACAGCTTTATCGGTTAAAAGGTCAACAATTTTCCCTTTGCCTTCGTCGCCCCATTGCGTTCCGATAATAACAACATTATTACCCATTTAAGTTTTTCCTCATGAAAATGAATAAGGCGTTTGTATCAAGATACGATGACGCCTTAGTTTTAAAAATTACTGTTTTTGCTGAAAGTGCTTAAAGAAATCACTATCAGGATCGAGAATCAAGAGATCCCCACTATTTTGGAATGCGTTACGATACGCTTCTAAGCTTCGGTAGAATGAGTAGAACTCAGGATCCTGACCATAAGCTTCGCCATAAATGGTCGTAGCGCCGGCATCTCCTTCACCTCGAATCTTTTCTGCTTCTTCATAAGCATTTGCCAAAAGAATCACACGATTACTATCTGCTTCCGCCACTTTTTCAATATAAGCCGCTTCCCCTTTTGATCGCAACTCCGTCGCAACGCGCTCACGCTCAGTTCTCATTCGTTTGAAAACGTTGTCCGTAACATCATCTGGCAGTTCGACACCATTAATACGCACGTCGATAATCTCGACACCATATTCTTTTGCTTCTACAGAAAGTGCTACAAGAATCGTTTTCTCAATTTCTTGTCGTACTGTATTATTGAGATCGATCTTTTGTCCGGCAATCACAGGAACCACATTCTCTTTACTACGAATGACGATATCTACATCTTCAGATTGCACTTTTTTCAAAGTATTCTCATCCAATGTTAAAGCATCGCTTGGCTTATCAACAACGATCACATTCTCTTTCTTATCAGCATCCGCTGTTTTCAAAGCAACCGTTCCACCTACAACTGTTTGAACATCTCGTTTACCGAAAGCCGCTCTAAAGTTATTTTTAACGATGGGTTCAAATAAACGATTAAAAACACCAGGATTTCCAGAAACTTTCTGGTAATAGACTTCTGGATCAATCACACGCCATTTGATAAAGGTATCAACGATTAAGTTCTTTTTCTCAGATGTTAAAAAAGGCTCAGGCGGAGTATCTAAAGTCTGAATTCGACCATCAAAAATACGCACATTATCAATCAGTGGCATTTTGAAATAAACGCCGGGTTCATCATAGATCGCGACAATTCGTCCGAAGCGTAATTGCAAACCTTTCTCCCACTCTTTGACCACTACCAAGGAGCTACTCAAGATGATGAGCGCGATAATCACGATTGGTAAAATCACACGCGTTAAAATTCTCATATTTTGTCTCTTCCTCTCTATAATTATCGGGTGATGCGCGCACGACTTCTTGAGTCATTGACATTACTCGGTTGCACTTGAATCACCGATTCAGTCACACTACTTTGTGCTGCCGGCGTTTCTGTTTTAGGCGCTAACAAACGATTGCTCTCTTGAGGTGAATTCATCCCAGAACCATTCATCATCTTATCAAGCGGCAACATCATTAAATTATTGCTGCCTGATCCCATATAGAGTTTATTGCTGTTTTGTAATACTTCTTCCATATTCTCAAGATAGAGACGCTCACGTGTCACCTCTGGAGATACTTTATACGCAGAATAGAGTCGATTAAAACGCTCTGCTTCCCCTCGAGCTTGTGCAACCTTACTATCTCGATAAGCTTCTGCTTGACGAAGAACACGCTCAGCTTCTCCTCGCGCTTCTTCATGCACTTTACTTTGATATGCATTTGCTTGGTTAATACGACTTTGCTCATCTTCACGCGCACGAATTGCATCAGAGAATGCATCTTGTACCGCTGCTGGCGCTTGCGCATCTTCCAAGTTCACGTTGGTAATTACAAGTCCGATTTCGTAGTTATTTAAAATACTTTGCGCAAGTTCTTTTACTTCTTGCATTAACTGCTCACGACCATCCGTTAAGATATCATCAAGCGTTGTTTGCCCAACTCGCTCACGAGTAGCACTATCAACAACTTCTTTAAGCGTCTTATCGGGATCGACAGAGGTAAACCAATATTGCATCGGTTTATCGTTATTAATCTGATATTGAACTTCAACACTAACATCCACTAAGTTCTCATCTTTCGTCAACATTGCTGCACGACGATTGCCTTTAGCAATAGAACCAATTTTTTGAGAAAAACGACGTTGAATATCAATAATACGATGATCTCCGATTGGGCTGGGCAAACGCCATCTTAAACCAGGATCTTTCGTTGCATGGTATTGCCCTAAAAGAAGCTCAACACCCTTTTGTCCCGCATCAATCGTATAGAATCCTGTTGCTAGCCATCCACAAAGAAGCACCGCACCACCGAGCGCAACGTACTTCCCTAAACCTTGATGTTTATGACCATGACCACCTTTTCCACGAAAAGCGCCGCCTAATTTCTTAAAGATCTCGTCTAAATCAGGACCTGAACCATTACCTTGTCCATGAGGCTTGCGACCATCATTACCTGATGGACCACCTTGACTATCCTTAGGCTCTTGCCAAGCCATCTCTAAGTTATCTTTTTTCATTTAATCCCTTTGAATACAGATCTTGTCGAAATTTGTACTTTCAACTCGACAAGATACCAATTTTTTACTGATTTTGCACCTATAGATATCGCTTGAAATAAACAGATGCGAGTGGCATCTCTTTTAATAACCTTTTTACGCGATATTTCGCCACATAGAGATCTAGCTCAAAATCACCTTTTTCACTAAATGATTCATGTTTCACGGCATCTAAAGCATATAATTCAGCACGAAGTCGCCCTTCACTTGGCGGTAACGTAATCTTCATCTCAAGATGACCTTTTTGAAAATGTGTCGCTATTCCGTCAAGAAGTAGATCCAACCCTCGATTTTCTGCAACAGATACCCAAACAGCATTCACAACACCATTTTCATCTTCTGATACATGGGGGCTAATTTCTGGATTTAAATCGATTTTATTAAAAACTTGTAAACGAGGAACCTCATTGGCGCCAATCTGTTCTAATACCGAGTTTACTTCACGAATCTTCAACTCTCTTTCAGGATCTGCCACATCAATCACTTCTAGTAGAAGATCTGCTTCTACAGCTTCTTGCAATGTCGATTTAAATGCTTCAACAAGATCATGAGGCAGTTTTGAAATAAATCCAACAGTATCGGCTAATACTACGCGCCCAACATGCTCAATATCTAACGCTCGGTGCGTGGGATCCAAAGTTGCAAACAGCTGATCTTGCACATACACACTTGCATTGGTCAGCGCATTAAAAATTGAAGATTTACCAGCATTCGTATATCCCACCAATGCAATTGTAGGAACTTCATTTCTCTCACGAGAAATACGCCCTTGATGACGCATTTTTGTCACCGTTTCAAGGCGCTTCTTGAGTTGACGAATGCGATCATTAATAACCCGTCGATCCATCTCAAGACGTGTTTCCCCTGGACCACGAAGCCCGACAGCCCCACCTCGTTGTTGAGAAAGATTGGTATGCTTGCGGACTAATCGAGTCGATAATCGTGTTAATTGCGCCAACTCAACCTGCAGTTTTCCCTCAAAACTTTGGGCTCGTTGCGCAAATATATCTAGGATCAATCCCGTACGATCAACCACTCGAACGCCACACAATACTTCTAAGTTTCGATTCTGGCTCGGTGTTAATTCGTGGTTAACGAGTACGACATTCGCATCATACAGAGCGATCGCATCTTTAACTTCATCCGCTTTACCAGTTCCTAAAAAATATTTATGATGAGGTGTTTGCCGCGTTCCTGTAATACAGCATTCAATCGTAACGCCTGCGGAAGTAACAAGTTCCTCAAATTCCGCCAGATCACCATCTTCGCTCTCCGGCATTTCCAAGGATACAATAATCGCTCTATCGTCAGAATGACTAAACTCTTCAACTATATGACTCATTATTTAGAGTACACACCTCATAACATTTCAATAAAAAAACTATCTCATTCAGTTAAATAATAAATAAGATAATAATAAATTCGATTTTATTTCACAGAATCAAAACAATCCTTATCAATCGACCTCTCACTGAAAGGCGATTGATAAGGAAAAAATATAACACCCATAAAAATGATATAGCGCTTGATCAGTCTCGCTTTACATCACTTTTTTTTACAGCAAGTCTCATTACTCGTCTGCATCACCTGCAGCATCTAACTCTGTTCCTAAGTTCACATTACGCGCCGGAACAATTGTCGATACCGCATGCTTATAAATCATTTGACTCACATTCGATCTTAATAAAATCACAAACTGATCAAACGATTCGATTTGACCTTGAAGTTTGATACCATTGATTAAGAAGATGGATACAGGGACTCGCTCTTTACGGAGCAAATTTAGAAATGGGTCTTGGAGGGATTGCATTTTTGCCATTTTTTATTCTCACTTATTCGTTCTTATCTACATACATGATGAGTTCTTTATTATTTATAGCAGTTCGCTACAAGAATGCCGACTCTTTTATCATAACCCCTGAATCATTCAGGCTTGTCATTGCGTTAATTATAATCCATTTATCGCTTAAGGGATAATTAGTTTTATGACAATCTCTAAAAATAAAAAATATTACTTGAAAACTCATACAAGCAAAGCGTCATAAGGTTGTCGCAGACAGATAATCGCACTATACTCTCTACTTCGGTATATACGAGCAATCAATCAATTAAAGGGATTCTTCATGACTTTTAAAGCGCTTTTTCTCGATCTAGATGGCACCAGCCTCAATGACAACAACTCATTATCACCAGCGCTACAAGAGATTCTCATAACGCTTAAACAAAAAGGCATTCAGATTATTTTTAGCACTGGCAGAAGCTTTGCTGGCGCACTCCCTTTCGCGAAAGCGATCGGCGGGACTGAATTTATGATCAACTATAATGGCGCTCGAGTATTTGACTTTAAAAATGAGAAAATCCTTCATCAAGCAACCCTTCCAAAAATGGTCTTAGAACAGGTTTTTGACTTTTCTAACCAATATCAATATCCCCCAATCTTTTATCATAATAATGTGATTTATACGAAAGATGGGATTCCGCATCACTACACTTGCCCCGGCGAGCGCTTTGAAGTCTTAGATCCGCATCACGATTGGGTAAATGAAACACTCACAAAAGCACTTTTTGTCATGCCGGAAATAGAGCTGACAAAGCATCTTCATCTAGCATACGATCATTTTGATGGCGCTTCGGTATCAACTTCCTCACCCACTTATTTGGAAATTATGCCGCAAGGGATTAACAAATCCGTGGGCGCACAACATGTACTAGAAGCGCTCAATATTGAACCTCAAGATTGTCTTGCTTTTGGAGATCAACTCAATGACTTTGAGCTTCTCTCTCTCGTTGAGCATCCATTTATTATGGGCAATGCCAACGATGCTCTCAAATCACATTTTCCTGAACGGATTATCGATACAAATATTAATGACGGCGTAGCAAAAACTTTAGATCGCCTCTTCGAATTAAAATATTTCTAGCATTTCCCTTACCCACATTCCTTATCACTACATCGATGACATCTTTATGAAAGACTATAAAATTCTTGTACGCAATATTAGTATCGTCTTCATCATGCTCTTACTCATTCCCATAACAACATGGTTGATTGGTTGGCAGTGGAGTTCTTCACAGTCTTACAACTTTCTCGATCTCATTCTCTTTATTGTGACTGAATCTGGATCTGCCCCCTATTTTGCACTCATCACATCGCTTATTCTTTCTATTTGGTTAAGTATGCGTTGCAAACTACTCAAGCATCATTGGGTCGTCATTTTCCTCAGTGTCTTTCTGTTACAAGGAACCACACAAGTCATTAAAAGCACCATCAAAACACTTTGGGAAGAACCACGTCCCTATATGAGTTATATGATAGAAGAAGGGATCAAAATCGAACCCTTTTACGAACTCTCCCGTAAAGAGCGCGGCATCATCATCCAAGAAACATTACAAGAAGATACAACAACGCCACAATGGCTCAAAAATCATTGGCAAAAAGAAACCGGATATTCCTTCCCTTCTGGTCATACAATATTTGCCGTAATGTGGGCCTTTATTATTGTGGGCTTTTTAACGCGAGAAAAAGACCCTAAAACGGCACTTATTATGGGAATAATGATTATCTGGGCGGGATTAATGATGATTAGCAGAATGCGCTTAGGCATGCATTTTCCAGTCGATCTATTTGTCAGCACCGTGATCGGATACCCTATTGCGCTATTTTTCTTTTACTTTTTAGCAAAAAGAGATACTCTGATTGACGGGGCATTTAATGAACCAGCGCCTAAAAAACAGAATGTTACCCCAGAAACCTGACGCTGAACATAATCTTTATGATTCCTACTTGTACTTACCCTGATTTTTATATAAAACTAGTAAGCAGAAATACACAGATAGTTTTATCGGTAAATTTACAACGAATCATGAACACAGGCGTTGCTAATATTCAATTAAAACAACAATAAGAGGATTATTATGCTGTTTTTACTTTCACCTGCAAAGATGTTGGATGAACACACTCCACCACCGATCACAAGTTTAGAAGAACCTAAGCTTTTAGCACATTCTCAAGAACTCATTAATACATTACGAAACTATTCGGCCGAAGAGATTCAAAGTTTAATGAAAGTATCTGAGCGCATTGCCGAGCAGAACGTGGAACGATTCCAAGCATATCAAACGCCCTTTACTTCACAGAATGCAAAGCCGGCACTTTACCTCTTTAATGGAGATGTTTATCAGGGATTATCGGCTTATGATCTTCCTGAGCATTGTGTTGATTTCTTAAACAGACATCTCGCGATTCTTTCAGGTCTTTACGGTGCGGTTCGCCCACTTGATTTAATCGCCCCTTATCGTCTTGAAATGGGAACCTCATTACCCACAGAGCGAGGCAAAAACCTTTATGAATTTTGGGGTGATTTAGTCACAGAGTATCTCAATACGCGTATTGATGAGCTTGATGCAAAAGTCGTGATTAATCTCGCTTCTAATGAATACTTTAAAGTCATTAAAACGGATAAACTCAAAGCTCGAGTCGTAACACCGATTTTTAAAGACTTCAGTAATGGTGAATATAAAGTGATCGGCGTCTACGCGAAAAAAGCACGCGGCTTAATGACACGCTTTGCCAGCGAAAATAACATCACAGATCTTCAAGAGTTGAAGAAATTTAACCTAGAAGGTTATGCTTATAAACCAAATGACGTAACTGGTGAAATCGTCTTTATCAGAGGTTAATGCAATTAGTGATATCTAATATTTAAGACATCGGATAAATCACCGCATAAATCATAAAACCCCGTTATCCATACGGGGTTTTATCATATTTTGAGATCTCAAGACAATAATCGAATAAAGAATTCGTTAACATAGCTTTTCAAAGTCAAAGAGCCACACATACAATGGAGGCACTTTCGATTACGAAATAATACTCACTATTTTACCTTCATCGCTTCCTGGTACTTCAATAGCACACTGCAACACCTCCATCATTACCAAATAGCTAAGTGGCAGTGACCAAATTAAACCAACGCAAAATGGGATAATGGCAATGATATTCATCATTATCAGTAACAAATATATGAGACATATCTTCCAAAAATGTTGATTGACAATTTTCCAAGATGTCACGATTAATGCCCTAATAGATGCCTGAGGATAAGCAAAAGCCAAAGGTATTGCTAAAGAAGAAGCAACCATAAAATATAATCCTGGCAATATGAGTAATATCAATCCGCCTATGTAGAGCAATCCTATTGATAGCTGAAGAAATAGTAGCTTCCAAAATAGTTTAAAAGGCATAAAGAGATCTTTTAATAGATCAACTTTCAATCTATTCACTCGCTTTTGTGCCATCACGATTAATCCCATTCCCACGATATTAATCGGAATGGAAACGATAGAGAGCAATAATAGATAAATACTATAGAAGATGATCACTCCCTGAATCAGTAACTCATCAGGGTTTGTAAAGAAGTCTAGATCAGGATTAATCATTAACTCATTTGAAGCTCCCACCATAAATCCAAGGTAAAGCATCATCACAATAAATCCCATTATCATCGCAATACCGTACATTGCCGCGCCGGCAATAGCAGAATAAAGCAACATCGCTAAGAAAAAATCCAACTTAAATCCTGAAAGTTTATGCCATGATTTCGCAAAAACATTACTAATGTCTAAGTCATAACGCACTTGTGAGATATCCTCAAAGGCATAATACTGCTTTTGAGCATTCATGATAAAACTCGATGCTGAAGACTTCTCTGCGCCAAATGGTCTCTCGGAAGAAGTATGGTTCATAAAATATCCTTTTCTATCAATAATGCTAAAACGATCTATTTAACTTCTTTTTAAATTATAAAATCAATAATATAACGTTACGTTCCATCGCGATCTCGCGCCATATTGGAATAATACTCGCCCATATTCTATATCTAAATATCTGTTTGCGGTATGATACTTCTTAATTTAGCGTCATACTTTTGACAACTTTTCTTTATAAAAAGGTAACAACCATTATGCAAGCAGAGAGTAATCTTCTTTGGATCGACCTTGAAATGACAGGACTTGATGAAGATATTCATCACATTATCGAGATCGCGTCTATTATCACCGATAAAGATCTTAACGTTTTAGCAGAAGGGCCAAACCTCGCAATCTATCAATCAGAAGAAATTTTAAATCTCATGGATGATTGGTGTCAAACAACACATGGCAATTCGGGGTTAACCGCGAGAATTAGAGAGAGTAATGTTTCCGTTCAAGAGGCAATGAATGCAACAATTGAATTTGCTGAAAAATGGATTCCTGCCGGAAAATCTCCTCTTTGCGGAAACAGTATTGGAACAGATCGCCGTTTCTTAAAAAAATATATGTCGGAACTCGATCAATTTTGTCATTATCGTAATATTGATGTTAGTTCCTTTAAAGAAGTCGTGAAACGTTGGTATCCAAATGCGCAAAGCTATGAAAAGCAAAATACCCATTTAGCTCTCGATGATATTCGTGAATCTATTAATGAACTACAATTTATTCGCACCCATTATTTTCAACCACAGAATTAACAAACAGAAACTTTCGCAATAAATAGCCATCGTGAGCTGCCACAATCGATCTGCAATATTATTGCGAATAAGTGGCTCACTCTCATTTCTGCCAAAAAGGATTGATCATGCAACCTAAAATCACCATTAAAACGCCTTGGCAATTTATTGCTTCAGGTTTTGGCTCTGGATTATCGCCTGTTGCGCCCGGCACAATGGGAACACTCGCATCCATGCCTTTCTGGTTTCTTTTTGCCTCATATTTGCCAATTTGGGCTTATATCGCCGTCATTATTATTGCGGCACTTGCTGGCATTATTATCTGTCAAAAGGCGAGTGATGAGCTTGGTGTTCATGATCATGGTGGCATTGTTTGGGATGAATTTGTCGGTCTTTGGATTACGATGATTTGCGTTCCTGTTTCTTGGCCAAATGCAATCCTCGGCTTCCTGATATTTCGTTTCTTTGATGTTTTAAAGCCTTGGCCCATTAAAATTATTGATGAAAAAATTACTGGTGGCTTCGGCATCATGCTCGACGATATCCTTGCCGGAATATTCTCACTGATAACGATGCAGATCCTTCTAATATGGGTTATTCCCCATTTTTAGTGGAATGTACTATAAAATCTGAATGAAAAAACAACAACCAGATTGGTCCAGCATTTTTAATTATTTAAAGCATACCGTGAGCAAGGAAATCGCCAGACAAAAAAAGTCACTTATAGTTGCGCTTCTTTTCACACTAATTTTTTTCTCCTCATTTTTCTGGGAAAATCTCGATAGATCAGAACATCTTGAATTTCCATTACAAAAAAACCAATCATACGCATGTCTATTACACCGGATTATCGATGGAGATACTATTGTCGCTGACTGTGATGCCTCGCAAAAACAACGAATTAATATCCGCATTTGGGGAATGGACGCACCTGAAATGAAGTAGGAACCTTGGGGAAAAAATGCAAAGAATGCTTTAGAGAAGATATTCCTCATGAATAAACATGATATTATTACCCTCAAAATACGAGATATTGATCAATATAATCGTTATGTTGGTCAGATATTTATTAACAATCAGGAGATAGACATTGGTCTAAAAATGGTCAGTGATGGGTTTGCGGTGGTATATCGCCAATACAACCAAGATCAGCAATACCAGGCTGAAGAAAACCATGCAAGAAATGCGAAAAAAGGAATTTGGCAATACAAAGGATCACAACAAGATCCCGCGAGTTGGCGAAAAGTGAATCCTTTTTAATTAACTATGTAATAATATTAGTCATCTTCTGTAAATGAAATCGGATAATCATGATAACGCTTGACAAAAACACTATATATATTGACGGAGAGTGGACATTATCTAATCTCAAGTCAATCCAAGCTGCCGCCGATAAGTTTAAGGCTCATACCCTCAATCAAGATCAAATCACGATTGATGGTTCTAAGCTGCAAAAAATCGATACGATCGGTTGCCAAGAACTCTATATTGCTTTAGAAGCAATTCCACAATCAGCAACTGTCGATTATCAAAATTTTGATAAAAAACAGATCGATCTCTATCAATTCATTAAATCAAGAATTGATGATGTTGGTGTACAAAAAACAGCTCCTTCCAATAAATGTTCTCCCATTGGTCGAATTGGTCTCTTTACCGTTTCTGCGCTAGAAGAGATGCAAAAATTTATTGAATTTATTGGTGAAATCTCAACTATTGCGATCAAAAGAGCGTTTACCCCATGGAATATACGTTGGAGTGCTTTTTGGTCTAACATCCAATCTGCTGGCGTTATGGCGCTACCAATTATTGGATTACTAAACTTCCTTATCGGCGCGGTGATTGCTTATCAAGCCGGTAATTTATTACGTATGTTCGGTGCCAGTATCTATATTGTCGATTTCTCGGCAGTTGCGGTATTACGGGTATTAGGTCCCCTTTTAACTGCGATTATTATTGCCGGACGAACGGGAGCAGCCTATGCTGCCCAAATTGGAACGATGGTAGTCAATGAAGAAGTTGATGCTTTAGAGACGATCGGTATCAATAAGTATGACCAGCTCGTACTTCCTAAAATGTATGCACTTGCCGTATCACTACCGCTCTTAACGCTCTTTGCAGATATGATGGCAATCTTCGGTAGTATGGTGCTTGCCTACTTCTATTTAGATATCTCCTTTGGAGAATATATTTCAACAATTCCCGATACGGTAACTTGGCGATCTTTAGTAGTGGGTATCGTTCAAGCGCCCGTATTTGCCATTGTGATTACTTTAGTCGGTTGTTATCAAGGATTTCAGGTATCCGGCGGTGCGGATAGTGTCGGTCAACAGACCACTAAAGCGGTTGTTCAATCTATTTTCTTAGTGATTATGATTGTCGCGCTCTTCTCTATCTTAATGCGTAATGTCGGTCTATAAGGAGGAAGCCATGAGTGAACCTAAAATCCAACTTCCCCCAACAGAGATCATCGAAAAAGATGATGTCATTCGTGTCGAGCATGTTTATAACAGTTTTGGAACACACTCTGTTCATGAAGATCTCAATATGACCGTTAAACGAGGAGAGCTGGTCGCGCTTGTCGGTGGCTCCGGTTCGGGGAAAACGACGTTGCTTCGCAGTATTATCATGCTACAACGCCCGACAAAAGGTCAGGTTTATCTCTTTAATAAACCTGTCTGGGGAGCATCCCATAAAGAGGAACAAAAACTTCGTCAAACTTTTGGTATGCTTTTTCAAGGTGGTGCGCTCTTTAGCTCGCTAACCGTGTTAGAAAACATCATGGTACCGTTACAAGAACACACCAATCTTAGTCGAAAAGATATGGAAGAAGTAGCGATGCTCAAACTCACTTTATCGGGCTTAAAACCACAATCTGCCAGTTTATTACCCAAAGATCTTTCGGGAGGAATGATTAAACGTGCAAGCCTTGCTCGTGCTTTAGCGCTCGATCCTGAACTACTCTTTCTAGATGAACCGACTGCAGGTCTAGATCCCGTTTCAGCGAGTGATTTTGATGGTTTAATGCGCCAGCTGAAAGAATCCTTAAATCTTACCGTCGTAATGGTTACACATGACTTAGACTCTATTTGGGCAATCTCAGACAAAGTTGCGTTCTTAGGTAATAAAACATTAATTGCTTACGAACCTATTCAAGATCTCGTCAACAACGATAATCCTTTAATTCAACATTACTTCCAAGGTCCTCGCGGCCGAGCAGTGGGAGAGGCTTATGGAACACAAATTTAATTACACAATTGTCGGCATGTTTGTCTTAGGATTTATCGCATGCTTAATCGCTCTTATTATCTGGCTCACTAATGGTTTTGAAAAAGTAAATACCATCGAATACCGCGTAATTACGAATGAATCAGTATCAGGGCTTTCGGTCAACTCGCCTATTGATTATCGCGGTGTTGATGTCGGAAAAGTCGCATCAATGGAACTCAATCACGATGATCCACGATACGTCACGATCTATCTGAATATTGATGTTGGAACACCGATTAAAAATGATACCGAAGCAGTATTAATGAGCCGAGGAATTACGGGACTTGTGAATGTGAGTTTAACGGGTGGAACACCGGAAGCAGGTGCTCTATTACCGTCAAAAGCAGATCCCATTCCAACGATCAAGAATGGGGCATCCTTATCTCGTCGCCTAGATGAAGCACTAAATAATGTGACGCATTCTCTCTCTGAATTATCGAAAAAAATGGGATTAATTCTTACAACGGAAAATATCGATAATCTCAGTAATATCTTGAGCAATACCAATACATTTACAGCAGATCTTGCAACTGTTGGCGACAAGATTAATGTTTTGACGGAAAAAGCAACGGGTACTATCGATACCATTCAGCCTCAAATTAAAGATGCCGCACAGGC
Source organism: Candidatus Ignatzschineria merdigallinarum (assembly GCA_019113305.1). Lineage (GTDB taxonomy): Bacteria > Pseudomonadota > Gammaproteobacteria > Cardiobacteriales > Wohlfahrtiimonadaceae > Ignatzschineria > Ignatzschineria merdigallinarum. The sequence goes on from DXHP01000193.1 coordinate 17,552, forward strand.
TTTCTCTTCCTTTGCCGATCATCTTCAAGGCTCAACAAAGCAACTAGAGAATATGTCTGTCAAAATTAATAGTACTCTCGATTCTGCGGAATCCACCTTAAATACTTGGGGAAGCCTCGGACAGGAGGCAAATGGTAGCTTACAAGATGTATTCCCTGTCCTTGAAAATGCTCTCTATAACTTCTCACTCTTTATGCAAGAGTTAGAAGCAAAACCTAATTCAATTATTCTCGGAAAACCGCAGCAAAAACCAGGTCCTGGCGAATAAAAAACTCATAGAATAGAAGCCCCTTTCGGCTTCTGTTCCAATTTTTCGCTAATAAATTCAATATTATTTCATTAAATCTCATCCGCCTTAGCTCTTTAACATAAGGAGAATCTTCAGATGAATCATTTCAAAAAACTCGCATTACTTTTTGCATTCTCATTAATCATCACAGCGTGTGCTTCTGCACCGGCTAAAAAGAGCTTCATCCTTACCACCGATACCAATAATATTGTTGCCGGAAATGCTCAACTACCATCGCTGATGATCTCACAAGTTCGTTCAACACATCGTCTATCGACAGATATGTTTTATAGCCGTTCTAAAAATGAAGTGGAAATCTTCACCAAAAGTGACTGGGTAAGTCCTCCAACACAGATGCTACAAGCAGCCATCGCTCAGGATCTCAATGCTAAAAATATTTTTCAATATGTCATTATGGCACCTAATAGTGTTTCCACACAATATCGCTTAGATATAACAATGACAGAGATGAATCAATTCTTTAATGATAAAAATAATCAGAGCTATGTGGTATTAAGACTACAAGCTCGCCTCATTAATAATAGTAACAATCGTATTGTGAAATCATTTAGTTTTAATCAAACAGAGTCAAGTGAAACCTATAATGCCGAGGGCGGCGTCACTGCTTATAATCGAGCATTACAAACAATTACAGATCAACTCACACAAAATTTAATACAAACTTTACGTCACTAATAATTATCCACTCATGTTTGATAGCCTCTTTAAATATCTTCCTAGCCCCCAGTTTAAAGCTTATCTGCCACTAAAATTTCATCAGTGGCAGATGGGCTGGGTTCATCTCAATCATGTAGATATACTCCATCATTTTCCGCATATATTTATGATTGGAGCAACAGAAATACATTTTACAACGGCATTTACACAAGCATCCTTTCAAGAAAGAGTCACCCTTATCGCAGAGTTTTCACAATTCCTTAAAGATACAGGTATCATCACCAATTGGCGAGATGAAGCTTACGGTATTTATATGCCGGAATCAGATCTCCAGAATGCATTATTTACAATAGAACGCGGCGTTGCACCCTTTCTTGGATTTCGCGTATTTGGTGTTCACATTAATGGTTATCAAATGCCGAAGCTATCTGAAGAAATAACCAATATTTGGATTGCAAAACGCTCTAAACTCAAAAAAATCGAGCCTCACAAACTCGATAATCTTGCTGCTGGTGGTTTAAGCTACGGAGAAAATCCATTAGAAACCGCAAAACGCGAAGCTATGGAAGAAGCAAATATTCCGCAGATTCTCACAGAGAAATTACGATTTTCAACACCTTTCAACTACTTAACCGAGCACAATAATACTGTCCGTAATGAATGTATTTTTGTCTTTGACTTACCGCTACCAGCAGACTTTGAACCAGCAATTAATGATGGAGAGGTAGAACGTTTCTATCGACTGTCACCTAAAGAAATCCAATCTGCGCTACTCGATGGTGAAAAATTCAAACCTAATAGCGGCTTAGTAACACTACATTTTTTATTACGTAATAATTTAACAAGCTTTTCAAAAAATGAGCAAGAGTTCTTACTAAATCGACTAAGCATTCACTAGATACTGAATAACAAAGATAAAATCAATAATAAAGCACGATATATCGATTACTTGTTGAAGACTCAAAACCCATTAACGGTCTTAAATATCTTCAAAGATCTACTATCTAATAGCAATTTCCAGTAAATACTCCTTATTTTCCGTTAATATTTCCAAATAGATTAAGGGCAATTGAACATTTAGCTTCAACTAAAGCGATTATTCCCAAAAAGAGAAATACTCTTATGAACAATAACCATATGGATTGCTATGCTTTTAAAGCTCACCATTTAATGGAGAACGTATTTCCAAGGCTAAAGCATCTTAGAATGTATAGTAACAAGATATAACAAGCTAAGCAGCACTATTAAAACAACGTTGCTTTAACTTGTATTATATTTGGTTGAAATTATAAATGTTCAACAGTTCCTATATTTTATAGAAGTATTTCAAATAAGCTTCTCACTTCAAAAAAGAATAGAACGTTTTATTTCTATTCCTTTTTACTCATTTAAATATCAAAATGAATGGTTTCAACAACTTCTTTTCAATATATGATTTCAACCAATAGGAAATCCGCTCTAAAAGAGTTCCTTTAAAACAGATACTCGATCATCAGGAGGTAACCCATTTCATACCACCTCACGAAGAAAGAGGCATAGCTCCTATTCCAAACACTAACTCTTAGAGTAAGTGATCTGTAATTACTCTGCTAATAACATCATATTGGTAACCTTGCGATTCTCTGCTGCAGATAAACTTTTTTAAGGCTTATCAATATTTTCTCGGCATCTTTTCCCATGACTCATGTCTATGATCTTTTAATCTTTTCGGCTCAAAGAGATTCTTCATAATTCTAGGATAAGAAGAGATTCACCAGAATCTAAAAACAAAGCTGTTAAGTTATTAAGTACTAATAACTTTATTTATCTAAGATCACTCTCTATATCTTGCCTTTCGACAAGTGTAGCATTGCAACTTTTTCGTCAATATAATCAATAGATATCTATCATCTCTATCAATATCAATCAAAAATAGACAGAACTCTTATCTTTTCTTGCTTTCTACTGCTTCCCGTTGCCACGCAGTGACTCTGAAAGAAAGAGATATGTGATGCCGGCAACCTCACGTTCTGTCTGGGATTTAGCGCCTGACTTTGGAGACTACGGATGGCAATGCGGGAAATATTGA
>DXHP01000194.1 GCA_019113305.1 Candidatus Ignatzschineria merdigallinarum
AAACTTAAGGATTAAATCCATTGGACTGCTGAGGGCGAGCCATGAATCTGTGCGGGAGTGAGGATGGAAATAGAGAGAGATGCTGTAGGGGAGTTGCGGCGTTATTTTAATCAATGGTTTTTTAAGGAAGCGCAAAAGAACGTTGAAATTGATATTGATCATCCGAGATCATTGCAGCAAGTGATAGAGCAAGCGCAGATGAATATTCAGCATCAGCGTCGTCGTTCTCAATCTCCATCAGAAGTAATCACATCGGGCGATGAGGAGGACTGTGCTGTTAAATTAAAGTATGTTCAACAGCTGTTATTAATGTCGGAAGATGAGCTGTTAGCGCGTTTAGCCTATTTGAAGAAAGTGATTGTGCCAAAATAGAGGTATGATAAGCCTTGTTGTAATGCAATTAATTTTAAGTTATTGAGCTAAAAATTTTTTAAGTTGATTGTCCGATGTTGCTTTATGAAGTGGAAATATCAGATCTTTGAGAAAACGAGAGGAATGTATATATGTTGATTAGAAAAAAATTATTAGGCTTATTTGTTGTCAGTACTTTATCAATGGCAATGGTTCAAGCAGAAACTGTGACGCAAGAAGTGTTGATTGTAGGTGAAGATTCAGTATCTGCAGAAGTTAATCCTCAGGATGTGCCTAGTAATTTTACATTGCATGAAGAGCATTTTAATGCGGGCAAGTTGAGTGAGCGGGGATATTTGTATGAAGGAATGCCGGTAGGAGAATGGCAGCGCTGGCATGAAAATGGGCAGATAAGCACAGAAGCATGGTTTACAACGGAAGGAAAACCTGCTGGAACTTGGGTTTATTACGATGACGCCGGTAAGAAGATTAAAGAAGAGATTTACGAAGCAGGTGAGATTCGCGAAACGATAGAGTATTAAAGATATTGAGTGATAAAATCCGTTTATGAAAAAGCCGTCAAGAAAGCTATTTCTTTGACGGCTTTTGTGATTGATGACTGACCGATTCTATTGTCTAGAATGAAGCATTTAAAAGATAACCTTTGCCATTTCCCATTCTTGGCGCATTTTTACGAATGTGTTCCATCTCTGCCGGTATTTGGATAAATTGGTTGGTCATTTCAATAATACAAGTATCTAATTGTAAGTTGCCAGTGCTTTTATAAATGCCGGTACCTTTAGGATTATCAAAGATCATCACAATCGCAGAATATTTGCGGTTAGAGCCTTTAATATAGATATCATAACATTGGCTTGAAGCGAGCGATACGTTGTATTCTTGCCGGCGAATTTGGCTACCAGCAGCATTAATAATATTGGTATTATGAATCCGTTCTTTCTCTGCTTCTTTTTTCTTAGCGATCTCTTCAATTTTGGCGATATCGATCTGTGGCGCAACATGATTGACAATCAGTGTGACTGGTTTAGGATTGCCAAATTGATCAATATCGCTGACTTCCGCCTCTTCAGGAGTCAGCGCTTCAGAATTGTCAGGCGTTTCTTCCTTACGAATCGGTTCTGTGGGATTGTAGCGCTTTAACAGATCAATAAATTCAGGAGAATAGTATGTAGGATCTTCTTCTCCCGTTGGCTCATCTTTCCACTCTTTATCTAAAAAAGGCGTATCTTCAAGTAATGCAATCGCATCTTCAACGAGTTTTTGGTAAGGATCTTGATCGGTGGAAACTGTTCGACTATAACCACCTTCTTCGCGCGGAGGAAGAATATTTTCGCGCATTAAATCTCCGCCTTTAGAGATATTTTGACGATATTTGGCTTCTTCATGTATTTTCTTGTGTTCTGAATCAGAAGTTTCTTCTTTTGACCCATTCTCTTCGGCATCTGCGCCCGTGGTTTCTTCCGGTTTATCTGCTGTTAGTTCACTAGATTCTTGCGTTGCTTCTCTCTCTATCTCTTCTGGCGCTGAAGCTTCCTCTTGTTCTGTCATTGCCGGTGATTCTGGTGGAAACTGTGCTTCGGGGATCAATTGAATTTGGATCGGCGCTTGTTGATATTCACGAATACGGCTTTTTTCATCATGAAGCATTAAGATGCCGGCGCCTGAATGCAAAAGCAACGCAAGAATTAATGCAACGATAAAGAGGGCGCGGTGATTCATGAGTATTCAAAAATCCTTGTTAAATCAGGAAAATTGGGAAGATATCTGCTTCATAAGAGTGATTAACTATTTTAATCAGGAAGCATTATTCTACCTGAGTTTTTGCTTTTTCGATGAGATATATAAAAGGAGGATCATTCTTTTGGTTTATAAACTGTTGTTTGAAGACATGGAAATGCTTTTGATCTAAAGTTTCTAGATACGTTTCCAGTACGGCTTTTTCTGCTTTTCCTGAATCATGTCCGTGATAAACGGCAATCAACATTTTGCCATTTCCGGCAAGTAATTCAAGCCCCACTTGTACACTTTCAAGCGTTGATTTTGCTAAGGTCGTAATGGTTTTATCCCCTTTAGGGAGATATCCTAAATTGTAAATAATGAAATCAACAGGACGCGAAATATAGGCTTTAAAGTTTGCATGACTGTCGTGTATTAGTTCGATCGTGGGGCGATTTTCGGGAAGCCTTGATAAGGTTTCATGGCTATTTTTAATGGCAGATTCCTGAATATCAAAGCCATATAATGCGCCAGAAGAATCCATTTTTTCAGCAATTTTCAAGCTATCGTGACCATTTCCTAATGTCGCGTCGATCACAATAGAATCAGGTTTGATGAAGAGATCGAGATATTGATCGATCAGCGGATGGATAGAATTGAGATATTGATAACGCATAGTCAACTTTGGCCGAATAAATAAAATTTTTAAGAAAGCATAAAAGGCGGAAAACGACAGAATCCATCTTGATTGATCATTGATGAATAACCTTTTAACGCCGAAATTGTAACAAATATCTTGATGAGTTGATAATTCTCACAAAGTAGTCAAGCATCTGTATGGTGTGATATCAAAAACTGCCCCTTATATCTTCAGGAATCTTGCGTATAATAGTTTACTGCCATTAATCCGTGGATGAGTGTGAATATGAAAGTTACGTTTGTCTTACAACCATCAAAAATGGCAGGGAAATAGCCGAATTGCGAAAAAATGAAAGGATATTTATCTTAGTGATTTCGCAGGGAACTGAATAAATAAATGGAGAGAATATGCAAAAAATCAGAGTGACGGATCTCGCTCGAATGAAAATGACGGGCGAAAAGATCACCATGCTCACCTGCTATGATGCAAGCTTTGCAAGAGAGATGGCGCGTGCAGGCGTTGAGACGGTTTTAGTAGGGGATTCGTTAGGAATGGTGGTACAAGGTCATCCATCCACACTTCCTGTAACATTAGAAGAGATGATTTATCACACTGAAAATATTGCTCGTGGGAATCGTCACTCATTTATTATTGCTGATCTACCATTTGGCGCTTATGAAGCATCCAAAGAGGATGCTTTCTATGCTGCGGCGCAATTGATGAAAGCCGGTGCCGAGATGATTAAGCTTGAAGGCGATCAAAATGTTGCTGCGATTACAGAGTTTTTAACAAAACGCGGCATTCCTGTCTGTGCGCACATTGGCTTATTACCACAATCGGTGAATATTCTAGGCGGTTATGCTGTTCAGGGACGAGAGCTACAATTGGCGGCAAAACTGATTGAAGATGGGCGCGCACACCAAGCTGCTGGCGCGCAGTTATTAGTTGTAGAATGTGTATTGGCAGAGGTTGGCGAAGCACTTTCAACGGCATTATCAATTCCGGTGATTGGCATTGGTGCTGGTGCAGGAACCGATGGACAAGTGCTGGTCATGCACGATATGCTCGGAATGAAAGGGGATATCACGCCGCGATTTGTGAAAGATTTCTTAGCAGAAAGTATCCAATCGGGAGATGCTTCTATTCAAGGGGCTTTCAAGGCTTATGTAAAAGCGGTTAAAGAAGAAACATTTCCGGCACAAGAACATTGTTTCTAGCCGTATTATGAATGAAAAAGAGAAGGGGATATTAGATCCCCTTTTTACTTTTTAGCGTGATAACACGTACATATTTGATGATCTGTTAATTGAACAAAAGGATGTTGTTGTGAAAATTTTAAAAAGTGTTGAAGATGTTCGTCTTTGGAGAGCGCAATATCAAGATGTTGCATTTGTGCCGACAATGGGAAATCTTCATGCTGGACATTTATCATTAGTGACGGAAGCTAAACGTGTTTCTCCTCATGTGATTGTCTCGATTTTTGTAAATCCTCTCCAATTTGGGGTGGGTGAAGATTTGGAGAGTTATCCGAGAACTTTGGATGCGGATATTGAAAAGCTCACGGCTGCCGGAGTTTCAGCGCTCTTTTTGCCAACGCCAGAGATATTATATACGGAAGATGAACCTTTTATGGTAGTTCCGCCAGCATCTTTGATTGGGGATCTCTGTGGTAAAGATCGTCCTGGGCATTTCGAAGGCGTGGCAACGGTGGTTGCGAAATTTTTTAATATTGTTCAGCCGACATTTGCCTGTTTTGGTAAGAAGGATTATCAGCAGCTTCGTGTCATTGAAGCAATGGTCGAGGCATTGAATTTTGATATTCAGATTATTCCTGTTGCTATCGAGCGTGCCGCCAAAGGTCTAGCGCTTTCGAGTCGTAATGGTTATTTATCAGAAACGCAAACAAATGATGCCTTATTGTTGTCGCAAACACTATTGCAGATGAAACAAGAAATCGAGCAAGTGGCGAGTGATGATGCCATTGTGACAAATAGTTATGTTGATCTAGAGATGAAGATGACACAGTTGTTACAAAGTCAGGGTTTTATTGTGGATTATTTGACTATTAGAGCGCAAAAATCACTCAAAATAGCCGAGATTACAGATCAAGATTTAGTGATCTTAGTTGCAGCAAAAGTCGGTAAAACACGCTTGTTAGACAATATTGAAGTGACTATTTAAAAGCTTCAAGATAGATTTTACTCGAATATTTCATAGAATAATTCTCCTTTGTTACATCTTTGTCACAATCGATTTATATACTAGCTTCAGTCGCGGGAATGATGCAAAAACAAATTCTGACCCGTCTCCTTAAATCATAAACATTAAATGTATTTTAACTTTGTACACTTAGGAGAATTTTTATTATGAAAACTATCACTAGCAGAATCACAAAATTAACAGCAGCGGTTGCATTTGGTATGGCTTTAACAGGTACAGCAGCAATGGCGCAAGATCCTGTAACTGTGACCGGAGCAGGTGCTTCATTCCCAGCGCCAGTCTATGCAAAATGGGCAGCAGAATACGCAAAAGAAACAGGTAACCGTATCAACTATCAATCGATCGGTTCATCAGCAGGGATTAAGCAGATTGATGCGAAAACTGTTGATTTCGGTGCATCAGATGCGCCTTTATCAGAAGAGCAATTAAAAGAGAAAGGCTTAATTCAGTTCCCAACTTTAATTGGCGGCGTTGTGCTTGCTGTTAACGTGGAAGGAATTAAATCTAATGAATTAGTATTAGATGGTAAAACTTTAGGGGATATCTACTTAGGAAAAATCAAAAAGTGGAATGACCCTGCGATTGCAACATTAAACCCTAATTTAACACTGCCTGATCAAGCAATCTCAGTGGTTCGCCGCGCAGATGGTTCAGGGACTTCATTCATCTTCACAGGCTATCTTGCAAAAGTGAATGACGAGTGGAAAAACAATGTTGGCAGCGGTTCAACGGTTAACTGGCCGATCGGTATCGGCGGTAAAGGTAACGATGGTGTGACGGCATTCGTTCAACGTATCGAAGGTTCAATTGGTTATGTTGAGTACGCATATGCTAAACAAAATAACCTCAGCTACACAAAACTTGTGTCAAAAGATGGTGAAATCGTGAGCCCAGGCATTGACTCATTCAGTGCTGCCGCAAAAGAAGTGAAGTGGAACGAAACATTTGTACAAGATTTAACAGATAAACCAGGTGCAAATGCGTGGCCATTAGCGGCAACAACCTTTATCTTGCTTCACAAGGAGCAAAATAAACCGGTAATTGCTAAAGAGATCGTGAACTTCTTTAACTGGGGATACGGTAAACAAGGTCAAGAGATTGTAGTAGGTCTTGATTATGCACCACTTCCAGCGAATGTTGTAGAGATTATTCAAGAAACTTTAGATAAAGAGCTTGAGATTCAATAATCTTGACGATCAATAAGATGGAATTCTTGCAAAGAATTTAATCTACATGCCAAACCCAATCGGTGAGCCAACTCTCGGTTGGGTTTTCGGCATAACATGATGAAATACTGCATCATCAATTTTGTAAAGCCGTTATTCAATAGTAAAACAGTAAAAAATGTTATTTAAAACAGACTATTTCACTCACTTTTACTTTAAAGAAGAGATTTAATGAAAAGTATTAAAAATCCCCAATCACCGATTCCTGATAAGCTCTTCGCCTTAAGCGTGAAGTCAGCGGCAATTTTTGTCTTGATCTTGCTATCAGGCATTATGCTCTCTCTCATCATCGCTTCTATGCCGAGCATCAAAGAGTTTGGCTTACGTTTCCTTTGGGAAAAAGAGTGGGATGCGCCGATGGATCAGTTTGGTGCATTAGTACCGATTTACGGCACGATTGTCACCTCCGTTATTGCATTAGTGATCGCCGTGCCTGTGAGTTTTGGAATTGCGATCTTCTTAACAGAGCTCGCACCACCTTGGTTGCGTCGTCCGATTGGTGTTGCGATTGAACTACTTGCCGCGATTCCGAGTATTGTTTATGGGATGTGGGGCTTATTTGTTTTCGCACCGCTTTTTGCCAAATATTTCCAAGCACCGTTAATCAAATGGAGTGAAAACATTCCTATTTTAAATGAGCTTTTCTCAGGTTATGCATTTGGAATCGGGATCTTAAGTGCCGGCATTATTTTAGCCATTATGATCATCCCTTATATTGCATCAGTGATGCGCGATGTTTTTGAAAGAACGCCACGAATCATGAAGGAATCAGCTTATGGTTTAGGAGCGACTACATGGGAAGTGATCTGGAAAGTGATTTTACCGTATACCAAAAAAGGGGTATTTGGGGGAATCATGCTGGGATTAGGACGTGCGCTTGGGGAAACGATGGCAGTAACCTTCGTCATCGGGAATACTTACCAATTTGATAGCTTCTCACTTTTCGCACCAGGAAACAGTATTACTTCATCGCTTGCGAATGAGTTTGCGGAAGCATCAAGTGAATTACATACTGCGGCATTAATGGAGCTGGGATTATTGCTCTTTATTATTACTTTTATCGTCCTTGCTATCTCAAAAGTATTTATGAAACAGGAGCGCGCGTAAGATGACTACGAATATCTCAACTCCCAATATGAGTTCCGAAAAAGCCGCTATTATTGCTGGTAGAGCGAAAAAACAGCAGCGCCGGAAAATGATTAACCAATTTGCGATTACCTTATCGTTAGCGGCAATGGCATTTGGTCTGTTCTGGCTGATTTGGATTCTTTGGACAACCGCAACAAAAGGGATGGGCGGTATTTCGCTACAATTTTTTACAGAAATGACGCCGCCGCCGAATAGTGAAGGTGGTGGATTACTGAATGCGATTGTTGGTAGTGGAATCTTAATTCTTTGGGCAACGGTTATCGGTACGCCACTTGGGATTTTAGCAGGCGTTTATTTAGCAGAATATAATGCTGCGGGTAAGCTTTCGGCGGTGATTCGTTTTATTAATGATATTCTGCTTTCTGCGCCATCGATTGTCATTGGACTATTTGTTTATACGGTGGTGGTTGTGCGAATGGGGCATTACTCAGCACTTGCCGGTATTATTGCTTTGGCATTGATCCAAATTCCGATAGTGATTCGTACCACAGAAAATATGCTCTTATTAGTACCTAATACTTTAAGAGAAGCAGCTTATGCGCTCGGTACGCCAAAGTGGAAGATCATCTTGCGTATTACGTTGAAATCTTCTATTTCAGGCATCATGACAGGAATTTTATTGGCCGTTGCTCGTATCTCTGGAGAAACAGCGCCGTTACTCTTTACAACGCTATCGAACCAGTTCTGGAGCACCAATGTGATGGAGCCAATGGCGAGCTTGCCGGTGACAATCTATAACTTTGCGATGACGCCAGATAGTAATTTACAAGCATTGGCTTGGGCGGGTGTCTTCTTCATTACGATGGCGATCTTAGCTCTCAATATTATTGTGCGAGTATTTTTCAAGTCCAATAGTAAAAATGATTAAGTCCTCATAAATGGTCACATTGACAATCATTTTTTAGAATGTTGCATAGTCCTAAAAAGGTTGATGACAAATGGGTAAAATAAAATTCGCTATTCTTATGAAAAAAGCGGAGTTACCTTAAAATTTGTCATCATCCTGTTACAAAGATTGATTACATTATCACTAGAATTTATTCCCTCGATGTCGCGAGAGAACTTCTAAACTCAAGTAGGAATATAGAATGAATTTAGATAACAGACAGAATATCGAATCTCAAGATGCATTTGCACAAGCTGCAGCAAATCGTCAACCAGAAGTGAAAGTCGAACATGCTGCGAAAATTAGCGTGCGTAATTTGAACTTCTACTATCAGAAGTTTCATGCCTTACACAACATTACGCTCGATATTCCAGAAAACCAAGTTACCGCATTTATTGGACCATCAGGTTGCGGTAAATCCACATTACTTCGAACGTTTAATAAGATGTTTCAACTCTATCCGGAGCAACGTGCGGAAGGGGAGATCATCATTAATAATGAGAATATTTTAACGAGTAAGCAAGATGTAGCATTGCTTCGCGCGAATGTTGGTATGGTTTTCCAAAAACCAACGCCATTTCCGATGTCTATTTACGATAATATCGCCTTTGGTGTGAAATTATTTGAAAATCTCTCGCGCGCAGATATGGATGCTCGCGTGGAATGGGCATTAACAAAAGCGGCATTGTGGAGTGAAACTAAAGATAAGTTGCATGATCATGGGACAAATCTATCAGGTGGACAGCAGCAGCGGTTAAGTATTGCGCGTGCGATCGCGATTCGCCCAGAAATCTTATTGATGGATGAACCTTGTTCGGCGCTTGACCCGATTTCAACCGGAAAGATCGAAGAGCTGATCTTTGAGTTAAAAGAAGACTACACGATTGTAATGGTTACGCATAATATGCAGCAAGCGGCACGTTGTTCTGATAAGACGGCATTTATGTATCTCGGTGATCTGATTGAATTTGATGATACGGATACGATCTTCACAAAGCCAAATCATAAGCAGACAGAAGATTATATTACCGGACGTTACGGTTAATTGAGCGAATAATGTATAGCGCTTGCTGTACCCAATTTTTGATATAAGTTTAAGGGATTTTAGATATGAAAAAACTCGATTTTAATAGTCATATCTCCGCACAATTTAACGCTGAATTAGAGCGTTCTATGAGCAAAGTACTCGAGATGGGCGGTTTAACAGAGCGTCAAATTCGTGATTCAATTAAAGCGATGATGACCCAAGATGAAGTCTTAGCGCGTGATATCATCGAACGTGATGAAGTCATTAATGAGCTCGAGGTGGAAATCAATGAGCTCTGCATTATGATTATTGCAAAGCGTCAACCGACAGCAAGTGATTTGCGTTTGTTAGTTGTGATTATTAAAACTATTGCAGAATTAGAGCGTATTGCCGATACCGCACGTAACATTGCAAAAATGGCGTTTACGCCGTTGCCGGAGAATCATTCTTCGATTTTAGTATCACTTGAATCTTTGGCAAATCGCAGTTTAAACTTCTTTGAAAAAGTATTGGATGCATTTGCCAGAATGGATCTGGAAGCAGTCTTAGAGATCTATCCTGAAGATGACAAAATTGATAGCGAATATGACAATATTATTCGCCAATTAATGACCTATATGATGGAAGATGCACGCACCATTCCATCGATTTTAACTGCGATGAATTGTGCGCGTTCTTTAGAGAGAATCGGCGATCGCTGTCAAAATATTTGTGAATTCATCATCTACTTCGTGAAAGGCGTGGATATTCGTGTTCAGAAGAATGAAAAGCTCCAAGAATTGCTTGAAAATCGAGATCATAAGGCGCTGTAACTGGAATTTCGTGACAACTATCATCGAGCATTGATAGTGCCAATCGGTTTTAAGTTGCCGTGTTAAAACGTTATTTTAAAGCTGATGTGCGGTGGGGAGAATCCTTGTGTGTTTATCTATCGCATGCTAGCAGTTGAAGCAACTATGAATGAAATCGAATCGACTAGAAACCGATTATAGATAAGAATGAATCATGATTTAAAAACCGGCATTGTTGAAATGCCGGTTTTTTTATGGTGAAAATTTCGAACTTTATACAAACAATTGTTCATTTATTGTACTTCTATTGAGAAAAAGGGATCTATTTTTGGCGGATGTTTTGCAGAAATTTTCCATAAAAAAGATATTTTAGGCAGCGTAAAATTTTAGTTTTCTCTTTAAATCAATATCTGTAAATCTCTGCTTTTACCTTTTAGATGATTGAATTATGGCTATAAACCGAGTGACGATATAAAGCGATTATTGAATAAAACCATAATAATATCAGTTATTAATCATGGTATTAAAAAATGAAATTCTCCTCA
>DXHP01000195.1 GCA_019113305.1 Candidatus Ignatzschineria merdigallinarum
GTTAAAACGCTATGAAAAACGCCGAAAAGCACATAATATGTTAATCATGGGTTCAATGGATCTTTTTAAAAGAAGTTCAACGAGCCAATCAAAGGTGATTAAAGGCGTGAGAAACCTTGGATTATCCGCGACAAATAAGCTGCCTTTTGTGAAAAGAAAGCTCGCAAGAATGGCAATGGGATATTATGGTGATATTCCAAGTTTTGTAAAACCATAGAAAAGGTAATAAATCGTGTCAGAAACATTACAAACTGCTTTTGAGACGCTCGAGAGAAAAATCGTCGCGCTCGGTGAAGAGAAAAATCGTTTAACAACGGCATTGAAAGAATCTGAAGAGAAGTATGACGCATTGCAAGGAGAGTTCGGTGCGTATCGCCAAAACTCAGAGCAAGAGAATGGTCGTTTAGCCGCAGATAATGCTTTGTTATCAGAGAAACTTAGTAAGTTGATTTCCCGTGTGGAATCAATGAAACAGAATATGTAGGAGCGATAAAATGTCAGAAACAGTCGTAGTTCCCGTTAAAATCGCTAACGAAGAGTATCCGATTAGCACGCCAAAATCGGAAGAGGAAGTATTAAGAGAATCCGCCGTTCGTTTAGATAAAGAGATTGCAAAACTTCGTGAAAAAGGTCGTTTATCATTAGAAAAAGCGGCAATTATGGCCGGTATTATCTTGGCGAGTGAATTAGTTCGTGCTGAAAAAGGCATTGAATTAACAGAATTTAAACTCAGAGAGCAGCTGGTTGATTTGAGTAAAAAAGTGGATGAATATTAGAATCTTGATCTGTCATTGATTGGTGGTTATTTACTTTGCAAATTAAAAACAAAGCATAGATAATCATTATCAATGAATATTTCGAGATATAGTTGAAGCAGTTTATGGATATTCATCTAGGATGCGAACCAAAAAATAATCCCATCATCGATAAAAAGAGGAAAGATATGACCTTAAACGAAGAGTTAGCGAAAAATAGTCGCTTTGTAACCGATCTCCCACTTTGTGAGGTGAGAATTCAGAATGAAGCACGTTTTCCTTGGATTTTATTGGTGCCAAAACGCGACAATATTGAAGAGATCATTGATTTATCGGTAGAAGATCAGGAGCAGTTGCTAAAAGAGCTGCGCATGGCTTCGAAGGTGATGCAAGAAGCATTCGATGCAGATAAATTAAATGTGGGCGCTTTAGGAAATATTGTCAGACAACTTCATGTGCATGTTATTGCACGTTATGAAACGGATCTTGCATGGCCAAATCCTGTATGGGGATATTTTGAATTAAGCACGGAATATGGCGCAGATGCTTTGGAGCGTCGTATCACTTTAATTAAAGATGCTTTTGAGAAGCAACTATAAGTTTGTTTCTGACAGCATACTCATCTGAGTATTACATCAAGCTATGAAATCAATTATTGAAAAATTAGAAACCTGGCTCTGGTCTGAGACAGGTTCTTTCTTATTGGGTAGAAGAATTCTGCAATTTATTTATCGTATTGCTGTGCAATATCAGGCGGCGAACTTTAAAGAGCGTGCCCAGGCTTTGACTTATACCACGATGCTCTCCATTGTGCCGCTATTGGCAATTACATTTTCGATTTTAGCAGGATTTGGTGTGCATAATGAGCTTGAACCTCTGTTACGAAGTGGTTTAGAGTTTTTAGGTGAAAAAAATGCCAATGATTTTGTCGATGTGCTCATTGGTTTTGTCGAAAATACTCGAGGAATCATTCTTGGGGGAATTGGGTTTGTGGTATTGCTCTACACAGCGATTAACTTGATGACAACGGTAGAGTCAGCATTTAATCGTATTTGGCGTGTGGAGCGAGGACGTCCGCTTCGTGAACGACTTCTCTCTTATGTTATTGTGATTTTAATAGGGCCGATTTTTGCATTTATTGCTTTTTCATTCCTTTCAAGTTCGATCGTTATTCGGGTAAGCGGCTATGTCACAAATCCTGTTATGAACTTTGTGTTAGGGCAGGCTTTTACGATTGGTGTTGTGACGGTGGTAATTTGGCTTGCATATCTTTTTATTACTTATCGTAAAGTTCATATTATCCCGGCATTGATTGGTGCGCTTTTTGCATCAAATACTTGGTATTTAGTGGGGAAACTCTTTACGCAATTCGTAGTATTGTCGGGCAAGCAATCACAAATTTATTCAGGGTTTGCGAGCGTTGTGCTTTTCATTATGTGGATGTATCTTTCATGGCTGATTATTTTAGTGGGTAGTCAGATTGCATATTATCTACAGTTTAGAGAAAAAATTGCTCACGATGATGATGCAAAGGATAAGCCGAGCCAAGTAGAGATTACGCTTTGTCTTGAAGCAAAAGACTTAGATCGACAAGAGTGGTTCGTAAAGCAGATGAAAGGTCATTCAATCGCAATCTGTGATGAAGCGGTTGATCAGACCAAGACTGCTGATTTAAATATTGCTTTGAGCAATAACAATCAGGATAAAGAGAAAGAGATTAAAGGATAAAGATGCGGGAAAATTTTTGGGAGTTGCCGTTAGGAACTCTCACAAAGCCTGAGTGGGAAGCGCTCTGTGATGGTTGTGGTTTATGTTGTATTAATAAGCTTGAGGATGAAGATAGCGGAGAAATTTACTATACCAACGTTGCCTGTGATCTATTGAATTTAAAAACATGCCAATGCCAGCATTATCAGACTCGTCATCAATATGTGCCGGAATGTATCGAATTATCGATTAATGATATTGAAACATTTCCATGGTTGCCGAAAACTTGTGCTTATCGTCTCCGGTTTGAAGAGAAAGCATTACCTCATTGGCATTATTTAATTTCTAAAGATCGCTCTCAAGTTAGAAGAGAGGGATTATTGCAAGGCATCACATTAATTGCTGAGAGTGATATGGCAGATGATGCGGATCTAGAAGATTATGTGCTGGAATCTGTCATAGAATTGTAAGAGGATTGAAAGATATGGGAAAAAGTCAGTTAACGCATTTAAATGCACAAGGTGAAGCGCATATGGTGGATGTGAGTGATAAGCCCATCACAAAACGAACAGCGATCACTAGAGGAATGATTACCATGAATGCTGAGGCGTTTTCGGCATTAGTAGAGGAAAAGGTCTCTAAAGGTAACGTTCTCGGCATTGCACGAATTGCAGCGATTCAAGGTGCGAAAAAAACAGCAGATTTGATTCCGCTTTGCCATCCGTTACCTTTAACAAAGGTCAACGTAGAGTTTGAACTGGTTCCTGAGAAGTATGCGGTAATTGCCGAAGTCGAAGTGGTGACAAATGGTGTCACCGGCGTAGAAATGGAAGCATTAACAGCAACATCAGTTGCGTTACTGACGATATATGATATGTTAAAGGCAATTGATAAACGGATGGAAATTACCGAACTCTCGCTCCAGCAAAAAAAGGGTGGGAAAAGCGGTGATTTTGTCCGTTAATAAACGGATTTATTGCAAAAAATTGTGCAATAGATTAATATATCCCTCTTTTATTAGAATTGATGGTGTTCTTTGAATTACTCTACATTATCCATATGGCAAGCCATTGATCAGCGCTACTTAATTGAGAATGATCAGTTACCCGCAAAACTCTTTCCTCGTTTAGAAGAAGCAGTTGAAAAGGTGAATGGTGATATTG
Source organism: Candidatus Ignatzschineria merdigallinarum (assembly GCA_019113305.1). Lineage (GTDB taxonomy): Bacteria > Pseudomonadota > Gammaproteobacteria > Cardiobacteriales > Wohlfahrtiimonadaceae > Ignatzschineria > Ignatzschineria merdigallinarum. Next base: position 3,626 of record DXHP01000195.1, read on the forward strand.
TTTTGTCATTTAAGGCAGGTCTTGATGACAATCAGCATAAAAGCGTGATGGGACATGCGTCCGTGAACGTTGATGTTGAATGTCAGCGTTGTCTTGAACCTTTCGCAGTTGATCTTGACGTCGATTTTCGTTGGGTCCCGGTCAAAAGTGAATATGAAGCAGAGCTTATTGGTGATGATGCAGACGTCATCGTGATTGATGAAGTTGATCCTGTCGATTTTCTCTATCATTTAGAAGATGAACTGTTGATGGCTTTGCCGATTATCCCTTATCATGAAGATGATGAGCCGTGCGAAGGACGTGAGTTTTTAAAGAATCAAGAAATGCCAGAAGAAGAGGATAAGAAAAATCCTTTTGCTGTTCTGACAGATCTATTGGATTAAGATAGTAGTTTCTATCACTTGAAAGTTTCTATCACTAAAATATAGTGTAATTTAGGAGTTGTTAAAATGGCTGTACAAAAATCGAAGGTAACTCGTTCAAAAAGAGGAATGCGTCGTGCGCATGATTTCTTAACTGCGCGTCCTGTAAGTATTGATAAAACATCTGGTGAAACACATTTACGTCACCATGTTACTGCAGACGGATACTATCGTGGTCGTAAAGTGATCACTAAAAACGAACAAGTTGTCGATCAAGAATAATCCTTAATTTTAGGATCGATAGACATTATATCGAAGAACCTACGCATGATCTTGATTGGAGATAAGCGTAGGTTTTTTATTATTAAACTTTAAAAAAGAATTAGGAATCGCCATAGTGATTGACAATAATCAGGCGCAAATCAAACTCGCAGTTGACATGATGAGTGGTGATAATGGCGCTCCAGAATTTTTACCAGCTGTTGTAAATGCTTTGAGAGCACATGATAACCTCGTTATTTTAGCCGTTGGCAAAGAAGATGTATTAAAGCCTCTTTTAGAGAATGAGCCACTATTTAAATCTGGGCGAATCGTATTAGTACCCGCAACAGAAGTTGTGGAGATGGATGATGCGCCGCAAAGTGCGCTTCGTAATAAAAAAGATTCTTCCATGCGCGTTGCTATTAACTATGTGAAAGAGGGCAATGCCGATGCAGCAATGTCTGCCGGTAATACCGGTGCGCTGTTAGCGACCGCAAAGTTTGTATTAAAAACGCTTCCTGGCATTATGCGTCCGGCAATTTGTACATCTATTCCCTCTTTAAGAGAGCGTGGTTATGTACATATGCTGGATCTTGGCGCTAACGTAGATGTAACGCCCGCGCATCTTTATCAATTTGCAGTAATGGGTTCGCTGCTCTCTTCAGCCGTGAGTTTAGATCCTCGTCCTAAAGTATCATTAATGAATATTGGTACGGAAGCGATGAAGGGCAATGAGTTAGTGCGTGGAACAGTGCCATTAATGGAAGCATCAGATCTTAATTATATTGGCTTTACTGAGCCAGATGGGATCTTCTTTGACGATGTGGATGTGATTGTTTCAGATGGTTTTACCGGCAATATTGCGCTGAAAACATTGGAAGGAACGGTCAAAATGATCGTGAAACAGCTTTCGAATTCTTTTAAAAAGAACTTGTTTACAAAATGCGCTGCTGTTGTGTCAATGCCAGTGTTGAAGGATCTTAAAAATGGAATGGATCCTCGTAAACATAATGGGGCGAGTTTACTCGGACTTCGTGGTATTGTAGTTAAATCACATGGTAATGCTGATCGAGTCTCTTTTCAAAATGCGATAGAGATTTCTGTGAAGCTTGTAGAACAACAAATCATCGAGAAGATGAGAAAACAATTTGAGACTGTGGTGAACGAACAGTCGGATGAATAGGTTGGATAGGGATGAATTCAAGAATAATCGGAACCGGGCAGTATTTGCCAGAAAATATTGTTACAAATGAGAAGCTATCTGAAACCGTTGATACAAGCCATGAGTGGATTGTAGAGCGTACGGGGATTTGTCAAAGACATATTGCAGATGATGATGCAACGACTTCAGGGCTGGCTTACAAAGCAGTTATGGCCGCGCTTGAAGATGCAAATATTGATGCACAAGATATCGATCTGATTATTCTTGCAACGACAACGCCGGATCATACTTATCCTTCAACGGCGACATTATTACAAGAGATGATTGGGAATAATCATGCGGCATCTTTTGATATCAGCGCAGCATGTTCAGGTTTTATTTATGCATTAGGCATTGCAGATAACTTTATTAAAGCCGGTTCTGCAAAAAAAGCGATTGTGGTTGGATCTGAACTTTATTCTCGCGTTTTAGATTGGGAAGATCGTACCACATGCGTACTTTTTGGAGATGGTGCGGCTGCGGTAATTTTAGAAGCAACAGAAGAAGAAGGGATTATCTCCACGCATCTCCACGCAGATGGAAGTTATAAAGAACTTCTTTCTGTGAAAAAGAGCGTTATTTCAAAACCAGATGTTTATCCTTATGTGCAAATGAAAGGCAATGAAGTTTTCCGTCATGCGGTGACAAAACTGCATGAAATTGTTGAAGAGACATTAACGGCTGCAAATTTAACAGGGGATGATATTGATTGGTTAATCCCTCATCAAGCAAACCTTCGTATCATGACAGCAACGGCAAAACGTGCCGGAATGCCACGTGAGAAAATGATAGTCACAGTGGATAAACATGCAAATACTTCAGCAGCAAGTATTCCGTTAGCGCTTGATGTTGCACGCAAAGATGGTCGCGTGAAGAAAGGTGATCTTGTCCTAATGGAAGCATTCGGTGGCGGATTCACATGGGGGTCTGCGCTTGTAAGAATGTAGTCATCCATTAGATGATAAGGCAATAGTGCTTGATCGTTAGAGATGCTCTATCCATCAATTCATGATAAATTACGGTATTAAATAGAATAAAAGCGAATGCTACAGTTGTGGCAATCGCTTTTATGTATACATCAAGAATTCAATAAGAGATTATTAAAATGACTGAAATGAATCGTACATTAGCATTTGTATTCCCAGGTCAAGGTTCACAAAGCCTCGGCATGATTCAGGATCTTTTAGATCATGAGATCGTGAAAGAGACATTCGTAGAAGCTGATGAAGTATTAGGCTTCTCTCTCTCAGATATTATTAAATCAGGTGATATTGAAACGCTTGGTAAAACAGAAATTACGCAACCAGCCATTTTAACAGTCAGCATTGCGCTTTGGCGAGTTTGGATTGCAGAAAATGGAACGATGCCAGCATTTTTAGCAGGGCATAGTTTGGGCGAATATTCGGCATTAGTTGCAGCCGGCGTTTTAGCATTTAAAGATGCGGTAAAATTGGTGCATGATCGTGGACAATTTATGCAAGAAGCCGTTCCGGCAGGAACGGGCGCAATGGCAGCAATTTTAGGATTAGACGATGATGCGGTAATCGCACTTTGTAAAGATTCTGAAAATGCTGGTATCGTTGCGGCAGTGAATTTTAACTCACAAGGTCAAGTGGTGATTGCTGGTGAAAAAGCGGCAGTAGAAGCAGCATGTGAGCTTGCAAAAGAGCGCGGCGCAAGAAGAGCGCTATTGTTGCCAGTATCTGTACCATCACACTGTATTTTAATGAAACCTGCGGCAGAACGTTTAGCGGGCGCATTGGAAGATATGTTATTAGCAACGCCTCAACAGATCGTGATTCATAACGTTGATGTTAAACCACATACGGATGCTGTGGAGATTAAAGAGGCGCTTGTGAGCCAACTTTATGAGCCTGTTCGTTGGACAGAAACGATCGAGTATCTTGCGCGTGAAGGTGTTACAACGATTGTAGAATGTGGGCCTGGCAAAGTATTAACGGGATTAATTCGTCGTATTGATAAATCGCTCAATACTTATAATGTACTCGATGGCGCAACTTTAGATAGCGTTATCAAGGAAATCTAAGCCTATGCCACAGATTTTAGTGGGTATCTGTTCGCTCTTTTTTATTGCGACATATCTCTTTTTTGGATTTGATCTGCTGCTCGCAACGAAGGCATTGGTCTATAGTTCGGCAGTGGCATTAGTGATTTTATTGCTATTTTTTCGTTATCAAACTAAAAAGAATCAATGGTTAATTTTAGGCGCGACTGTTATTTTTGGTTCCTTAACGATTGTTTTTGGAGATGGGGATTTTATTAAATGGCGAACAACGGTTGTCAATGTTGTGATTGGACTATCGTTACTGGGGATGTTCTATTTGAAGAAATCGCCGGCGCAAATGCTTTTTGAGAAACCATTAGAGATTACGGTTCCGCAAAAAGAGTGGCTTCGCACCAATATTTGGTGGGCGATTTATATGTTTTTTATGGCGGCCTTAAATACCATCATTGTGCTCTTCGTGCCTTCAGATGATATCTGGATGACTTTTAAGATGGTGATTAATCCGATTATGACATTTTTATTAACGGGCGGCGTGTTAGTCTACTTATCGAAGAAAAGTAAAGAATATAAATCACAGCGCGACCTTGAATCTCAAGAAGATCGTCCTCAAGATAAGAATTAGGGATTACAAAGTATGAAATCGATATGACATAGTGATTCATATCGATTTTTTCATTAAAAGTACTGATAGTTTAAATAGTTTAAATTTTTTAATAAATTGCCGATTCAGCTGTTAGGCTAAATATTTTGTAATATTGATAAATAGTATTGCTGGTGACGACTATTAGATTTTTCTGTGATTTCCAGTAAGTCTGATGCGATAAAATATTTATACACAACAATATAGATATTTATTACCAGTAATTAAATATATTAAATTAATCGATAAAACAGATGAATAATCAACACAGATTAGATAAAATTAGAACCTTATTAGAAGCGGCATTATCACCGACTTTTTTAGAAGTCATTGATGATAGTCACTTGCATGCAGGACATGCCGGCGCTAAAGGTGGTGCAGGGCATTTTACTGTAAAAATTGATGCGCCAAGTTTTGCGGGATTGTCGATGTTAAAGCAGCACCGTTTGGTTTATCAAGCACTCGATACGATGATGCATACCGATATTCATGCATTAAGTATTCAAATTACGACTCAATAACCAGTAAAAAGGGAAGAGTAACAGATGAAAAATTTATTCAAAACGACATTATTAACGACGGCATTATTAGGCGCTTTCTCCACGGCGGCAATGGCGCAAGATGCGGCAAAAACTGAGCCTGTAGAAGTAGAGATTTCTTCTTATGTATTTCAAGATCCTGTGGCAAAAGTTAATGGGCGTGAAGTCTCTAAAAGCGAGTTTGATAACTTCTTGTTTGTCACTCAGGGAATTGCCGTTGGTGATATTGATAGCGTTGAAGATAAAGCACTTGCAGAGCAATTATTAGTTCTTTTAGGAGAGCAAGATCTTGTTGCAGGTGAAGCGAAATCACGTGGTTTAGATCAAACAGCGAACTATCAAGCACGTTTAAAAGTGATTGGTGATCTTCTTTTATCACAAACATTATTAGAAGATATGATTGCGAAGAATGAATTTGCACCGGCAGACTTAAAAGCAGTATATGATGCGGAAGTCGCAAAAGTTGATAAAAAAGAGTATCAAGCTTCACATATCTTAGTTGAAACAGAAGCGGAAGCTCAAGCGATTTTAGAGGCGATCAATAAAGGTGAAACGACTTTTGCTGATGCGGCGGTTGAAAAGTCTTTAGATAAAGCAACGGCAATGCGTGATGGTAGTCTTGGTGGTTGGTTTAATCCTTCAATGATGGATCAATCTTTCTCTAATGCGTTAGAAGCGATGGAAAAAGGAGCAATGAGCACCGCGCCAGTACAATCAAGTTTTGGTTATCATATTATTGTGTTAGATGACGTGAGAGATACGCAAATCGTTCCATTTGATGAGATCGATGCTGCGACTAAGAATGAGTTAATTAATGTTGTTTTCCAACAGAAATTACAAGATCTTCAGAAAGACGTTAAAGTTGAATTGCCTGAGAGCAAATAATTTCAAGCATTTAACATTTTATATTTATTGATGAAAGGCGCTTCTTCATCTGGCTTTGAAAAGGATTTAAAGCATAGATGAGAGAGCGACCTTTTACTAACCTGATTCTCTATTTGGAAGAATCAGGTTTTTTTATCAACAGGACCTATTTTTAATGGTTTATTTAATCGATTTTATACTTTTTTTAGCAAAAACAGCGACGATCTTAATAGGATTTGTCGTCGCGATTATTTTTTTAGTCTCTTTACGTTCGAATAATGCCCAAAGCGGTGGGAAAATTGAATTTAAAGATATTGGCGATCACTTTGAACAGATTAAAGAGGGATTTTTAGAGTTCAAAGATGAGGAGTCAGAGAAAGATTCAGAAGAAAATAAGTCTTCAGTAAAAAATGCGACGAGCGTTGAAAATGTCGATAATTATGCGGCAGAAGATGGCACTTTAGATCAAGAATCTACGGTTGAATCAGACTCTGATAAGCCGAAGAAAGCGGATACTGCACCGAAGAAGTTTTGGCAGTTCTGGAAAAAGTCTGAAGAACCTAAAACAGAACGTAAAGAAAAAACGCTTTATGTATTGGAATTTGATGGTGATGTCCATGCAGAAGAAGTGAAAAATCTTCGTGAAGAAGTCTCAACGATTTTGCATATTGCGGGTAAAGATGATGAAGTTTTAGTAAAACTTACTAGTCCAGGTGGCGCGGTCAATAGTTATGGTTTAGCAGCATCTCAATTAGTACGTATTCGTGATAAAGGCTTGAACTTGACGGTTGCGGTAGATGAAGTTGCCGCAAGCGGTGGTTATTTAATGGCGTGTGTTGCGAATCATATTGTCGCAGCACCCTTTGCGATTGTTGGCTCGATTGGCGTTGTGGCCGAGCTTCCAAACTTCCATAAAGTATTAGAGAAATATAATATCGATTATGAGCAGTTTACCGCCGGTGAATATAAACGTACGGTGACGATGTTTGGTGAAAATACGGATGAAGCTAAAGCGAAATTTAAAGATGAGCTCTCGGAAATTCACTCTGTATTTAAAGATTTTGTGCAGCAGTATCGTCCAAGTTTAGACATTCAAATGATTGCGACCGGGGAATATTGGTTAGCTGTGAAAGCGCAAAAACTCGGATTAGTCGATGAATTGCAAACGAGTGATGCCTATATTTTGGATGCGATTAAAGAGAAAAATGTTTATAGCGTGAAGTATGTTGAAAAAACGACGGTTCGCCAAGGGATTTCTCGATTCTTAACGCGTATTATGAAACGTGTGCCATTTTAGGATTGAACATTGTCTATCAGCGATTTATTAAAGAATCTATTAAATAATTCTTTAATGCGATCTCGTTGAGGATTTCATCTATGAGGAGCTGAATAATGATAATCGTTATTCAGCTTTTTTATTGCGAAGGCTGATCACATCTTCAGGCGCGAGATGATAAACTAGAGTGCGATATTGGAGAATCGATTTTATAGTGAAATCAATTGGTTTTAAACGATCTGATTGACAGTCTGAATTTAAAATTCTATTAAAAGGCGATGCATTGCTGGAGAGAATACTTGCACTTTTTTATCAATCTCGTGCCAGCAGTTGTAACAGCTATTTTAAACTGCAACGACGATGAAGCTGATATGCGGTTGGAAACTGTTTGCAGATTTCTACCGATTTTGCGCAGCAATAATGATGCAATTTTTAAATTCGGAAAAAGTATCAAGCGTAAGCGGTCCGAGTCATGAGAGCGGATTTCTAAATCTGGAACGAAAAAATCATCAATAGAGGAAAGGATAAGATGCCGGCAACAGAGCAGGAAGCAATTATTGAAGTCGCATTACCGTGCCCGTTGTATAAGACTTTTGAGTA
>DXHP01000196.1 GCA_019113305.1 Candidatus Ignatzschineria merdigallinarum
GGGTTATGAAGAAGGCGGTTATTTAACCGAAGCGATTCGTCGTCGTCCATACTCTGTCATTTTGCTCGATGAAGTGGAAAAAGCGCATCCGGATGTGTTCAATATCTTATTGCAAGTATTGGATGATGGGCGTTTAACCGATGGTCAGGGGCGCACGGTGGATTTTAAAAATACTGTGATTATCATGACTTCCAACTTAGGTTCACACTTGATTCAAGAGCAAGCGAATCGCTTGAGTGATCTGAGCGAGAAAGATCAATATCTAGCGATGCGTGAATCTGTGATGGATGTGGTGGGTGAGCATTTCCGTCCGGAATTTATTAACCGTATTGATGATATTGTGGTATTCCATCCGCTTGCGAAAGCGCATATCCGTTCAATTGCTGCGTTGCAAGTGAATCGAGTTGTGAAGCGTCTGCTTGAACATGATGTGATGTTAAGCGTGACAGAAGAAGGGTTAGATAAGCTTGGTGAGATTGGTTACGATCCAGTATTTGGAGCAAGACCACTTAAACGTGCAATTCAAACACATCTTGAGAATCCATTAGCAAAAGCCTTCTTACGCGGAGAGTTTAAAGCGGGCGACACGGTGATTGTCGATGGTGAGCTAAATATGGATATTATTGATGGCGAAGCCGTAAACTAAGAAATAGAGAGAGTTCCATAGCAAGAAAAGACACCTACTAAAATGGTACAAACTAACGTTAACCGCCGTAATATAGGTGTTGCAAAGGAGAGCCTGACAGATTGTCAGGCTTTTTATTTGGCTAGAAAATGGGCAGTAAATGACCGAGTTGCAAGTTTGGCTTAAATCGAGATGAATAGGCAATCTCACGTAGAAATCATGGTGCAAGATTTTTAGTTAAAAGGCTGATATTTAGTGTTTAAAATTCCACATGAAATTGTGCGAATCGAAATCAAGATTACGAATATCGGCGCGGATTGAAGGAGCGGATGCTATTTCTGGTGTGATAGCGGCTTGTTCGATGGGCAATAATGCCATTGCCGGTGATAACAATAAGCTTGCGGGTAACAATGCGCTGATTTGTAAAAAACGTCTTCTAGAGTTTTGCTGTGGTTTCATTTGAATTTATTCCCTAAATACTAACAACGTGGGTTGTGATTCACCTGCTTGAAAGCATGTTTGAGCGTTCGCTCAACTGTTTATTTAATATAACGGAATCGATTATAAATATCAGGCTAAAATTTTTTGAAGATGATACCGAGCTGAGGTATGCGTTTGTAGACTCTCAATTTTCAGTTAATCTCAGTGGCTATTGTATAGGGCATGAATGGCTTTACAAATGAAATCATCGCATAATAATGGCTGAAGAACGAGTCAGTAGCATCATGCGTGATGATGAAAAAATTCCTAAATAAGAGGGGAGCGGAAAATAGATGAGAGTAAAAACACAAAAAATTTATAAAGCGAAAGCGATTGGGCAGGAAAATTATCAAGTGGCAATTGAAGCGCGAGATCATTCTGTGATGGTAGATGAGCCTGCACCGATTGGTGATAATGCCGGCATGACACCGATGGAATTGTTGTTGGGCGCTTTAAGTGGTTGCAAAAGTATTGTTTTTAAAGCGACCGCTAAAAAACTGAAAACAGTTTATACCCGACTTGAGATTGAAGTCGAAGGAGATTTTGATTCGGCAGGTTATATGGGCGATCCCACCGTGCCGATCGGTTTTAGTGAAATTAGAACCACTTATCATATTGAAACAGAAGCACCGAAAGAAGATATTGAGACTTTGATTGCTTTTGTGGAAAGTCATTGTCCAGTTGCCGCAACGATTGAGGTTGCACCGGTGATGAGATCAATCTTGAAATATAATGATTAAGGATTTTTTGTTTAGATGATGAATAGGGCGATATCAATCAATCGAGATAGGTATCGCTTTTTGTTACCGCACCATGATCTTTAAGTTTCTTTACAAATATTTATTTATTATGGAAATTGAATATGTTTGCACGAAGAAAAGCTAATGTGATTGAAGGAGCGAATTATGGCGAAAGATTTATTTTATCTCTTGATAGATGAGTGGATCTGGCTATTTATTTTAATGCCGTTATTTTTTACATTAAGTCTTTATCTGACTTATAAAACAGGATTTGTTCAATGTCGCTTTTTGAAAGCGACGTGGAGTTCACTGTTTGAAAAAACCAGTGATAACATCGGTATTTCTCCTTTAGGCGCATTCAATTTAAGTATGGCAGGGAGAATCGGCGCGGGCAATGTGATTGGTGTTGCTTTTGCCATTAGTGTCGGGGGGCCGGGCGCGGTATTTTGGATGTGGGTTGTGGCTTTTTTAAGTATGGCACTCGCATTTATCGAAAACATTTTGACACAAGTTTATCGCGTCAAAATTGGTGATATTTACCAAGGTGGACCGGCATATTATATTGCGAAGGGCTTAAAATCTCCTAAACTTGGCGCGTTATTTGCATTGGTTTTGATCTTCGTATTTGGATTTTTATTTAATATCATTCAATCGAGTACGATCATTGATATGGTCAGTATGACGTACGAAGTGCAATCAAATATTTGGGTGCTAATAGGATTAGTGGTGTTAACTGGTATTGCGATTTCAGGCGGTTTACGCCGAATTTCGCATGTGACAGAGATTATCGTTCCTTTTATTTTACTGCTCTATTTCTGTGTGATGCTATTTATATTCGCCACCAATATCACAGCTGTTCCCTGCATCTTTCAGCTGATTATCAACAATGCCTTTGGCGGACAAGAGATGATGGTAGGCGGGTTAGCCGCGGCAATGGTGCAAGGCGTGAAACGCGGTTTACTATTCAATGGTACAGGAATGGGCAGCTCAACTTTAGCCGGAGCAACGGCAAATACTCGTCATCCGGCAAAGCAAGGATTATTGCAAAGTTTAGGCGTGTTTATGGATACGTTTTTTGTTAGTGTCATTACGGCATTTGTTATTTTGGAATCAGGACTTTATGGGCATGGGATTCCGAATGGTATTCTTTTAGCACAAGGCGCGATCAGTCACTATTTAGGAGGATTTGCACCTTACTATGTCTCTTTTGTGTTGCTACTAACGTCTTTTGCCGCGATTGTAGCAAATTATTACTATGGAGAAAGTAACATCACGTATTTGAGTCGCCGTAAAAGTGTTCTCCTAAGCTATCGTGTTGTGGTCTTAGGTATGTTGGTTTTAGGCGCCCTGATCGATATTGAACTGTTATGGGATATTGTGACACTATTTATCGGGAGTATGACCATTGTGAATTTAGTGGTGATTTTTTTGCTAAGTGGTACGGCACTTAAAGTGTGGGCTAACTATCTGCAACAACGAAACGCCGGTATCATTCCACACTTTTATGCAGAAGATCTGCCTGAGTTATCAGGGATAGAAAGTTGGGAGAAGCCGGAAGCTTTGAAAAATAGAGAGCGAGAAGATGCTTACTTTAAAGCGATGCCGAAATAACTAGAAAACAGCTTCTAGCGAGAACTTTCTTAACCATCTTGTTGAGTGGGAATCGTCACACGTTTCAAGAAGTCTTGCCGTGTTTGCTATTTTTCGAGCTTAAAGATTATTTCTAAAGGTTTCATGTGAAACCTTTTATTTTGTCACGATTTTACAGTTTTACTGATGACGAGTTTGGGCGAGCTTTACCCAATGGAAATAGCCAAAAATGGAGACGATAAAGTAAATAAGAAACATGATGCTTGCAGGATATTGTGCTTGAATAAAGAGCATGATGCCGGTGAGTAAGTTTGCCGGAATGAGTAAGCTCCACTGTTCCGCCCAACGTTTTGTTGCCATCCAGATCGCGACGATATTGAGGCTCGTGATGATTGAATCGCTAAGGAGAATGTGCCAAGAGGTATCGGTGAGCAGATAGAGTAAGCCCGCAATCAGCAGTGATGACAAGATGATATAGCTGATGATTTTCGGAATCGCTTGTTGCGGCATTCTCTCTAGTGGCACGACACTTTTATGCGATGCATCCAATCCTGCCGGCGAGAGCTGTTTTTGATGCCATTTGTACCAGCCCCAAATCGAGATCAAAAAGAAATAGCCATAGATTAAGCTCATCGCGTAGAGTTCGGCATGAAAGAAAATATAGATGTAGAGAACCGCCATGATGATGCTGGCAATCCACATACTTTTTTTCGCTTTGAATTCTAAGTAGAGATAGATGAAACCGATAATCGTTGCGATAAGTCCGATATAATCGGTCTGTAAAATTTCTAAAAGTTGATCCATGCACGTGTCTTTATGAGGAAATAA
>DXHP01000197.1 GCA_019113305.1 Candidatus Ignatzschineria merdigallinarum
GCTCGTGATCTCAATAATCTCCTCGATCTACAAAATCTCACACCATTACTGCATGTTTCCGGTATGTTTGGACAAGCTCGTAATAATCTCTCTATGATTATGCCGGCGATCTTTAATCCACATAATAAAAATGAATTAATTACCATTGATTTAATGGGGAATATTTCTGAACTACTATCACTAGATGCCGCCGCTATTAAGACAAAAATGTACACGCCAACAGCCGAGCTTGCAGAAGGAGAAGCACGCATTCCGATCAAAGGAATTCATCTCAATAAATGCCCCATTTTAGCGACAACCAAACTCTTAAAAACCATGACTGAGCATACGATTGATGAGAAATTATGTCAGGAAAATTACCAAATGTTACTCGCTGAAAAAGAATTAGTATTATCCAAACTTTTTGAGATTTATCACACCCCCAGAAATTTTGAAAATGATGCTCATAGCGAACCTGTTGAATCACTGCTCTATCAAGGCTTTTTTGAACGTAGTGACCGCCAACAGATGGATCTAATTCCTAAAATGAATGGCGAAGAACTATTACATTACGATTTCTATTTTCATGATCCTAGAGCTTTACCATTACTCTTTATCTATCGCGCTCGCAACTTCTTCGAAACACTATTTGAAGATGAGAAAGAAGACTGGAAACGATATATCTTAATGAAACGAGAATATTTCAAAAACAAATACCAATCAAAATATCATTCGCTCTTAGCACAAGCAAAAGAGAACCATCAGCTAGATCAACTTCAGCTTCTTGAATCTATTGAGATCCACTATCAGTGACAGATTTACACTTCAAAATTGCTTCTTGCAACTTACAGAATCTCAATGAGCATTCAGCTACTCATAAACTTGAAAACTTCATATTAGCGCTCAAAAATGAACTGGAGATGCCGGATATTATCGCTTTACAAGAGATTGGTTCAGAAGCGATTAATCAAGATTCTCTTGCGATCGCAAACGTGGGATTCGTTCTTAGCGAAATGATCTATCTCGCTACCCACATTCAATATCACTATATTGATATTCCACCGATACAAAATAGTACTGGCGGTGCCCAGGATTTTAATATCCGCCCGGCTTTTTTAATAAAGTCCGATATTGCGATCATCGAAAAACATCAAATTGGCATGAATGAACCGGCATTTATAGGAGATGAATCTTTAAGCTTCAAAGCATCTCGCTACCCCTTAGTGCTGATTATTGAAAAAGAACAGCGACAATTAAAACTCATTAATTGCCACTTAAAATCGCAAAATTCTAGAACAAATCAAGAAAAAAAACTTGCTAAAAAGCAGCGCAACCATCAAGCAGAAATTATTCGAAAATATTGCGAAAATAGCGCTCAATATCTGCCCATTATTCTTCTCGGCGATTTTAATGATACGCCCAATAGCGATACCTTACGAATTTTAAGCGCTGAAACATTTATCTCTGCTTGGACTCAGCATCAAGGGCGCTTATATACAACAAAGCACCGTAACTGCCCTGTTGTAATTGATTATATTCTAATCTCTAAAAATATTACCTTCCAAAACCCACAAGTACACCATATCAATACTAATCTTAAACATCCTCATCGTTTTTCTGATCACGATCCGATTTCGGTAGATGTTTATCTATAAATAGCTTGGAAATCGATCTTTTAAGAGATTTCCTAATGTCTATTCTCACACTGCTTTTTCCCTATATTTGCGCCGTTTGCCATCGCCAGACTCGCCACCATGTTCACCATAATCTTTGTGATGAATGCTGTGAAACACTAATTCATCCTCCAAAGATATGTATCTTTTGCGATACATTCGGAAGTTTCCTGTGTCATTTTTGCAAAAAAAGCGTGCCAAAACTTGAAAAAATTCATATCGCTTTTCAATATGACACTGCCATCAAACAGCTTATCCAGCAGCTGAAATACTCATTAAAACCCTATTTAGCAGAAACAATTAGCTTCATCACATGGCAACATCATATTCATTTCTTTGAATCATTACCAACGGATACCATCATCATGCCAATGCCGAGCGGAAGGTTACGTGTCGCTAAACGAGGTTATAATCCTGCAGCGCTTATTGCTAAAAATCTAGCTCAACTGAGTGGCTTGCACTACAGTGAACATTACTTATTAAAAAAAGCTTTTTCAATCCCGCAAACCTCTCTTTCTCGACATGAAAGACTCCAAAACCTCAACAACCAGTTTTACTTGAATCACAAATACTACCGCCAGCCAAATTTACCCCCTATTTTATTAATTGATGATGTTATTACTACAGGGAGATCCTTTGAAAAAGCTATGGAAAAATTGAATAATCCTCAAACAAAACAGCTGTTTGGCTTATTTATTGCACAATCATAATTTGAAAAAAAAGAAGAGCTATGTAACACTAGAGATGGTGCGTTCCTGTTATGTACGAGCGTTTTTTTCACCATACACCTCTTGATCCTAATTTTAATATTTTGGATCGCCGACATTAGATCTTGGTGTGCAAGCTGATTCAGTTCAGAAGCCTAAAGAGATTTATAAGGTATCCACTTGAACGTACGCGTTCAAGAGTCTTGGTGACTTGCAACCGACTACTACGGGACGCATCCTTTATTTTCATTGAGTCTTTTTAATAAAGTATCAATGACCAAATACAAAAAAGCACTCTAAATAGAGTGCTTTTTTTAATTCTAGAGACTAGATTCAAGTATTAGTCTACTTTAACTTCTCTAACTGCAGTGATTTTTACATCAACACGACGGTTTTTCGCACGGCCTTCAGCTGTTGCGTTGTCGAATGTGTAGCTGATGCCTTCACCTTTAGCAGTAATTACTGAAGGATTAACACCTTTCTCGATTAAGTAGTTACGTACTGCGTTTGCACGGCGATCAGAAAGACCTTGGTTGTATGTTGCACTACCAGTTGAGTCTGTATGACCTGTAAGTTCGATTGATCTTACGTCAGCTGCATTTTTCACGAGTTCTGCTGCTACTTTGTTAAGTAACTCACGACCTTGTGGACGGATAGTTGCTTTGTCGAAATCAAAGAAAGTATCTGCTGAGAAAGTTAAGTCTTGGATAACGATTCCACATCCTGGAACACCATCTTTAACTAATACGCAGTCATTTTGACGATCTCTTACAAATTCACCTTGTCTATCAACTAACGAATCTGTAGCTGCTACAGCTGTAGAAGTCGCGAATAGACCTGCTAATGCAGCAATAATTAATTGCTTTTTCATATAAGTCTCCACTTAATTACTAATTAAAATAAATGTATTACAGACAGTTGTAACAAGTTACCTTCAAATAATACAAACTAACGGGTTAATCATATCTCATTTTTATTAGAATTGATACATATTTGCATCAAAATTCCAACATTGTGGGATTTTTAATACAAACCCCATTTATCGAATTATCGTTAATTATAAAATAATATCTATATTTCTTCTTTATCAACTCGATATAATTTTGCGTAATAACCATTTTTATCTAAAAGCGATTGATGATTACCAACTTCAACAATCTCTCCATGATTAAATACTACAATTTTATCTGCATGTTCAATGGTTGACAATCGATGGGCAATAATAATGGTTGTTTTATCAGCACTCAGAACCTTTAATGCTTTCTGAATCGCATACTCACTCTCATTATCTAAACTGCTCGTCGCTTCATCAAAAATTAAAATCGGCGCATCTTTCAACAACGCTCTAGCAATAGCAATACGCTGCCTTTGTCCCCCTGATAATTTAGCACCATTTTCACCAATCATGGTGTCATAACCATCCGGCAACGCTTCAATAAAATCACTAGCATTCGCATACTTCGCAGCTCTTTCAATCTCTTCACGAGAATATGCTTCATTGCCAAAACTAATATTTTTTGCAATCGTATCTGCAAATAAAATCACGTTTTGTCCAACATAACCAATATGCGAACGATAATTATCAAGCGCGATATCATTCACAGCACAACCATCTAAAACAATCTCACCAGAAGTAGGGATATAAAAGCGCGACAACAGGTTGGCAAAAGTACTTTTCCCACTTCCTGAAGCCCCCACTAATGCTACCGTTTCTTGCGGCAAGATCTCCAATGAAATCCCTTTGATTGCATCCTCATTACTGCCTTCATAACTAAATTTCACATCTTTAAATTCAATCTTTCCGGCAATTGCATCTAACTTCACATTACCTTGATCAGCCTCTGTTTCTGCATCTAAAATATTAAAGACACTTTCCGCCCCCGCCGCACCACGTTGCAGTGCTTCATTCATACTCACTAAACGCTTAATAGGCGTTAACATCCCCACCATTGCAGCCAATAACGACAGAAAACTCCCGATTGTAATCTCATCACTAGAAGCCTGGCTAGAAGCATACCAAATGACAACGGCAATAAAAATGACTAAAAATACCTGTGAAATCGGACTCGCAATTTGGCTCGCAACCAAACTCTTCATATTCAAATGACGCAGATGCTTATTTACTGTAGAGAACTTTTGATCCATTCGCTCGTAAGCGTTAAAGAGTTTAATCTCTTTTTGTCCGCGAATCCCTTCCTCCAAGATATGGTTAAATTCGCCCATATGTCCTTGCATTCTACGAGCAATGCCTCGTAATCTTTTTGAAACGTAGCGCAATACCAAATAAAGCACCGGTGTCATTAAAAAAACTAATAACGTAATCTTCCAGCTACTAACAAACATCACCACGATCAGCCCAGTAATCATAGCGCTATCTTTAATAATCGAGACTAATGTCATTGAACTTACAGCCATTAGCTGCGCAATATCAAAAGTCAATTTCGAGATAAAGTAGCCCGTTGAATGTTTATCATATTCTGTTTGTGGGAGATGCAACATCTTGTTATACATTTGTAATCGCAAAGAGGTAATCACTCGCTGAGAGATCCATTGCATGCCGAAACTTCCGGCAAAGTTCAGCGCACTTGTAGACACAAACGCGCCAACAACTAACCATGGCATCACTTGAATAAAGAGAGTGTTTTTCTCAACGAATCCTTCATCTAAAATTGGCTTTAATAACCAAAACAATCCAGCCTCCGCAAATCCCCCTAAAATGACACAGGTTAATGCCGATACTAAAATTAATGGGTATTTAAAAGAATAAGATAGTATTCGCTTATATAACTGTAAACTCTCTTGTTTAATCACAACTTTCTTCCTAATCTAAAAAGAGGAAAAGCACCTATACAGAAAACTATATAGGTGCTTGTATTAGATTCTTCTCATTCGCAATCTATCAATCTCGAATCACAAGATTAATAGACAATCTCTACACGACGATTTTGTGCCCATGCACGCTCATCATATCCAGATACTGCCGGCATTTCTTTACCATAGCTACGAACTTTAATTTGATTGCCATTCGCACCAGATTGTAATAGAAGATCACGAACACTGTTTGCGCGGCGCTCACCAAGCCCCATATTATACTCGTGCGAACCACGATCATCGGTATGACCTTCTAACCAAACTCCACGATTGGGATTACGTTGTAACTCTTCACCATGCGCTTTGACAACATCATAAGACTCCGTACGAAGTCGATCTGAATCGAAGTCAAAATAGATGATACGATCGGCAGTTCCACGCTTACCATAATCGGCATCATAGTAAGTACTCGCAGGACCTTCACCATAACCATATCCCGTTCCAAATCCATCAGCACCCTGACCGTTTGCACCGCCACTCGTTGAACAAGCCGCAGCGATAAAGCCAAATAAAACAACTGCTGCACCTTTCATCATTAATTTACGCATATCTATCCTCTTAAAAATCGTGATTGAAAATAATCTGTTTACGATGTTTTATCGTAGATTTGGAGACCAACTTGGTTTACGCACATCTGAACCAATACCATAGAATCTTTGTTCTACATTACCATCAGTTGAAATGATTTTTAGACCACCTCTGCCGTCAGAATAGAGGATCATATGACTATTACCCGAGAAGCTCGGCGCTTCATCCTTACCACCATTCGTCAAACGTTTTACATTACCTGTCGTTAAATCCATTAAAGCAATGCCAAAACCTTGCCCCGGATAACGTTGCATCATCGCTAAATGCTTACCATCTGCTGAGATTGTCGCATTCGCATTATAATTCCCACCTGCTGAAACTCGAACCGCCGAACCACCATTTTCTGGCATTTTATACACTTGTGGTGTTCCTGCTCGATCAGAAGTGAAATAGATCATTCCATCTCTGCCCCACGCTGGTTCTGTATCGATTCCTGGACTATTCGTTAAGCGATTTAAATTACTCCCATCGATATTAGCCGTATAAATTTCTGGATTTCCATCGCGTGAAAGCGTGAATGCTAATCTTGTACCATCCGGCGACCATGTTGGTGCCGAGTTAATACCTGGCTCACTAATCACCACATGACGGTTACCGCTATAAAGATCCTGCACAATAATTTGGTTACGTTTTTTCTCAAAAGATGCGTACGCCAATTTACGTCCATCAGGTGACCAGGTTGGGGATAAGATCGGCTCATTCGATTCTAAAATCACTTGAGGATACGCGCCATCAGCATCTGCAACGACTAATGAGAAATGACGATTCGTACGGGAAACATAGGCAACTTTAGAGCTGAATGATCCCGGTACGCCAATAATGGACTCATAAATAAAGTCGGCGACTTTATGTGCCACAACACGTTGCCCTTTCTCATCTGAAAGATATTGGAATTGACGACTTGCACGAACGGTTCGGCTAAATGTATCGCCAACATCAACCTGCAGCATGTTCCCTTTTGGCGTCATTATGACAATAAAGTTAATGCCTGCTGCACGCCAAATACCGCTATCTGCCTGAGATACCGACATCAATTGTTCCGGAACAGCAAGACCTGTTTTAGGAATAAAACGACCTGAACGATGCAGGTCATTATTCACAATCTCTAAAAAGGGCTGACTATTTGTCGCATGATCAACAAGCGCAATAGGATATGCTTCATTAGAAGCCTTCACAATTTCTAATTTCACCTGTGCTTGCGCAATAGATGTGACAGCGACTAATGAGAAAATCATTAGTAATAGCCATTGCTGTATATTTTTAATAATGTTTTTGCTCATTCCCTCACCTCAATCTATGAAGATGTTCCTATTTAATTTCGATGCTTACTCTTTTAGCGCCCAGATTCCTGGAAGATTACGCCAATATTCATGGTAATCCATACCACAACCGAAAATATAACGGTCCGGCACATCGACACCAATATAATTCACTTTAAAGTCTTTTGCTTTACGATCATGAACTTTATTTACAAGCGCCGCAGTATAAACCACTTGAGCGCCCATATTTTCAATCACATTCACGATCTCTTTCAGAGTCGTACCTTCATCAAAAATATCTTCAATCAACAATACAACACGATCTTTGACATCCACTGATGGTTTTGCAATCCACTCAATTTCCGCACCTTCTGTTTTACCGTTATATCGTGTTGCATGAAGGTAGCCAATTTGAAAAGGAAAATTCAAACGCGTTAAAAGTTGTCCCGCCGGGATTAAAGCACCATTCATCACGACCAATACTAATGGATCTGACAACTCTAAATCATAGGTAATGGCTTTTCCCATCGCATCATAAGCATTTTGAATTTCTGAAGCAGAGATTATCTCTTCTGACTTAATGATAATATCCTGCGCTTCTTCAAACGTAATCGACATACTATTCCTTGAGTAAATAAAAAATCAATCTTGTAATTATACCAAATTTCCCACTTTTTAAATCTTAAATTGCGCGAGAAGTTCAGTAACTTTTACTTTTTCTTCCGCTTCTTCTAAGGATTTCAAGTGTTCAATCATAGGATGAAGGAGTCGATTAGCAAGCTGCGTTGCCATTTTCTCGATTAAAACTGCATCATAACCACCATCAAGCTGATTCAAGAGACGATGAATCGCCTCATTTTTTTCCGTTTCGGCATACTGCACCATCGCCTGAATAGAACTGCCGACTTCAGACAATTTATACCATTCATTCCAGCGATCTAAACCTTGCTCCACATATTTTTCAGCCGCAATAGCCGCATCTTCTCGCGCACGCTGATTATCTTCCACAATCTCATTGAGATTATCGACCGTATAGAGATAGATATTTGATAATTTATCAAGCTCCGGCGAGATATCCCTTGGCACGGCAAGATCAATCATCAACATCGGACGATTTTTACGAAGTTTCAAGGCACTTTTTGTCATCTCTTTCGTAATTAATGCGTCTTGTGCCGCTGTTGAAGCGACAACAATATCAGCCTTCGGCAAGAGTGATCCTAGATCTTCTAAACCATGCGCATCTGCTTGAATCCCTAAATCATTAATCATTAAGGTTGCGCGCTCGACACGCCGGTTAGCGATCGTAATCTTATGAACGCCCGCTTCGATCAAATGTCTTGCAACAAGTTCAATCGTTTCGCCGGCACCAACGAGTAATACATGATGATTTTCTAAACCATCAAAGATATTCTTGGCTAATTGTACCGCCGAAAATGCCACAGATACCGCAAAAGCGCCAATATTCGTCTCTGTCCGAATCTCTTTAGCAACATTAAAACTCATCTGTAATGCACGTTGTAAATACTTCTGCGCCGTACCATATTCAGTGGCGATATTTAGAGAGTCTTTCAACTGCCCCATAATTTGAGGCTCACCTAAAATCAGAGATTCTAAGCCAGCTGCTACACGAAAAATATAACGTGCCGCTTCAGCACCCTCGATTCTATACATATGCGCTTTGGCAGTATCGGCATCAAGCTCTGAATAATTTGCCCATACTTCGCAAAACTCTTCGATCGGCATCGTGAGCTGATAAAAATAAAATTCCGTACGGTTACAAGTCGATAAAACGACCACCTCGCTAGCAATACGACAGGTTTTAGCCATTGCTAAAAATGCCTTAATATTATCCGGCACAAGTGTCGCCCGCTCCCGTATCTCTACCGAAGCAGTTTTATGACCAATCCCTAATACTAATAAACTCATGAGCTATTTATAATCCAATGTAGATACATCCAATGCAAAATTGCCTAAATCATATCAAATTTCAAACGATTACGCATTGCCGCATCTAGCGAAAATTGATCTTACATTCCATCAATCAAGACTTTAAGTATCAAAACACGATTTCAGCAAAGACTTTTCAAAGGATGAACCGAACTCATGTCAATTCCCTATTGATCCACGATCTTATCTTCAATAACGTGAATGAATCCCAAAATTTGTTCTTGAAAACAGAAAAAGCACCTGACGAATGCAAATGCTTTTGCCTGTTATTTTAACACTTAATAGTAATATGGGAAATAAGGACCAAAGCCAAACCCCCAATATGAGTTGTAATGATGGTAACGAATCGCCGGACTATTAAAGCCAAAATCATCATAATAGACTTCTCGACGAGGATCACGCCAGAACTCATAATCTTTAGCATCCATCATGATAATTCGCACCTTTTCGCCGCCAATAGAAACATCATCCACACTTTTTACCAAGCCGACGGCCGTGAAATAATCACCGGGATAATAACTATTGGTACGAACATTGCCGTAAATATCAACCACTAATCGATTATCCGCCATCTCGCCACTTTTTATAATTGGATAACCATCTTTATCGAGTTCATAACGCACGACTTCAACACGAACCTTATCGCCTTGCGGATTCAGCGTCGTAATCTTGCCACCAAGCATGACTTCTTTACCAACTAACTCTTTATCGCTCATCATCGATACTTGCGCATCGCCATACGCATCAGGATTATTTGTCGAGATATTTTGCCCATTAAAAGAAGCGCAACCAACAATAAAAAGCGTTAAAAATACGGCGCTCATGATTTTAGAAATTTGATTCACCATCATTGACTCCTATTGTTTTCACAATGTTATGTAAGAGTTAATATAGAGCTTATCGATACGTTGTTTCAATCCCTTTTGCTTAAAAAACTTTCAAAATAGACGTATCGATATCCCTAACTGACTTTTACTCAAAAATCTTCAAACGATCCCATTTTGCATCCACTTCTGCCACCACTTTAGGATCTTTTACAATCGGGATTCCCCACTCACGATCCGTTTCACCTTCCCACTTATTTGTCGCATCCATGCCCATTTTAGAACCCAAGCCCGAAACCGGCGAGGCAAAGTCAAGGTAATCGATCGGTGTATTTTCTACCATCACCGTATCTCTTGCCGGATCCATTCTTGTCGTAATCGCCCAGATAACATCATTCCAATCACGGCAATTAATATCTTCATCCACAATCACAATAAATTTCGTATACATAAACTGACGAAGATATGACCAAACACCAAGCATCACACGCTTTGCATGTCCTGCATATTGCTTCTTAATCGACACAACCGCCATTCGATAAGAGCAACCTTCCGGCGGCAGATAAAAATCGATGATTTCAGGGAATTGTTTACGTAATATCGGCACAAACACTTCATTTAACGCCACACCTAAAACCGCGGGCTCATCCGGCGGTCTTCCGGTGTAAGTTGAATGATAAATCGGATTTGTTCTTGTCGTGATTCGCTCTACTGTAAATACAGGGAAACTATCGATCTCATTATAATAGCCTGTATGATCACCGTAAGGTCCTTCATCTGCCATATCTTCCGGATAAATGTATCCTTCTAAAATGATCTCGGCAGTTGCCGGCACTGACAATTCTGGATGCATGGAGGATTTCGCTACTTGCGTGCGTTTCCCACGCAATAATCCCGCAAAGGCATATTCTGATAGCGCATCTGGCACCGGCGTGACGGCGCCTAGAATCGTTGCCGGATCAGCCCCAAGCGCAACAACAACCGGAAATGGTTTCCCTGGATTATTTAATCTAAAATCACGAAAATCTAACGCGCCGCCGCGATGCGCAAGCCAGCGCATAATCAAACGGTTTTTCCCAATCACTTGTTGACGATAAATTCCCAAGTTTTGACGTTTTTTCGAAGGACCTTTCGTAATGGTTAAACCCCATGTTACGAGCGGTGCTGCATCGCCTGGCCAGCAATGCTGGATCGGCATTTTTGTCAGATCAATCTCATCTTTCTCAATAATGACTTCTTGGCAGAGTGGTTTCTTCACTCTTTTCGGGCGCATTGAGAGTACTTGCTTAAATTTCGGCAACTTCTCTACGGCATCTTTAAAGTTCTCCGGTGGCTCTGGCTCTCGTAGAAATGCGAGGAATTCACCAATTTCACGGAGCTTATCCACAGATTCTTGTCCCATGCCAAACGCCACACGTTCTGGCGTACCAAACAGATTGGTTAATACCGGGATATTCGATCCTTTAGGATTTTCAAAAAGTAGCGCCGGACCTTCTTGACGAAGCGTACGATCACTAATTTCGGTCATCTCTAAATAAGGATCAATCTCCTCCGCAATACGCTTTAACTCGCCTTTTTCTTCTAAGAAAGCAATAAATTCCCGTAGATCCTGAAACTGCATGCAACCATTCCTTATTATGATTAAATTTTGAATTATTTTAGCACAGAAGCATTTTAAGAGCGCCGCTCTTCCGTCCTCTTTCGTCATCAAAATACGCATGCTATTTAATTACGCAAGCCCGCCATTCATCGGTATAATACGTTCTCTCCTATCCATTAAGGTTATTCATCATGCGCATTTTTGGCAAAATCCTCCTCATTGCAATTGGCTTCATCCTGATTAACTACCCCTTTATCGAGGGAAAATCACTCTACTATATATCGATCGAAAGACCTGATCGCCTTGCGCGCCATCTTTTAACGGCATTTGTCGCACTTACCATTATTGAGCTATTTGCATTTACCAAAATGCGCTTTAGAATTCCGCTCTATGGGCTTTTTCTCTTTGGCTCGATGACTTACCTCATCTACTATTTTACTACCGGAAGTGAGCCAGATTATGAGGATTTTCGCACCTTAATGGATGCGCGCGTGATGATTGGCGATGCCGCCCTGAGCTATCAAGGCGCCATTATCAAAGCCATTGTTTATCATATTCCGATTACCATTGGGTTCTTCCTCTTCCCACGCATTTCAATGGGTTGGAAAGGCACATTAACCGCCATCACTCTCTACATCATGGCACTTGCTGGCATGTTGATGATTATCTATAACAAAAGTGGTAAAGGCACAAATGGACGCGCTTCTTATATTACGCCGGTGGCACAGGTTTCTGCATTTACATACTTAAATTTCCTACGCACAGATGCCGCCAGTTTTGAGTATCATCCTCGCACAGCACCAACATCCGCAGATATTATTGCGCCGAAGGCAAAAAATATTATTGTTGTCATGGATGAATCTATTCGCGGCGACATGATTGATCTCAACAGCCAATTAGGTACAACGCCGGCATTGCTTCATTACCCACAAGATTCCATGCTGAACTTTGGCATCGTTGCCTCTTTCTCTAACTGTAGCGACACATCGAATCTTGCAATGCGTAAATTGCCGCGCTTAAATAAAGAGCCTAGCGATCTTTTTGTGGATCCAACAACAGTGTGGGATATTGCTCAAACTGCCGGATTTAAACCATTCGTGATCGACGCGCAACACAATGCGACCGGTCATAACTTCTATACTGATGAAGAGCTGAAAAATGTCATCAACATTCACGGCAGCGCATTTAAAAATGATGGTGAAGTAATCGATACTATTGACCAAGTGCTTGCTGAAACCGCAGAACCTGTCTTTATCTACGCAGGTTTAAAAGGCTCACACTTCCCATTCCAAAATACAGGCTTTGCAACACCATTTACGCCGGCAATGAAAAATACTAATCTCGCAGATGCGACCAGCGAAGAAGCGTTGAACTCTTATAAAAATCTTATTCGTGAAAATACCAATACGTTCTTTATAAAGTTGCAAGCGCTTTTAGAGAAGTATCCTGATACGATCGTGATTTATACCGCAGATCATGGACAAGACCTCTCCAATCCTAGTGGCAAAAAGACCCATTGCGACGCTAAAACCACCTCCATGGAAGAGGGAATTGTGCCTTTCATTCTCTTTGCCAATCCGGATATTTTAGCCGGTGATTTAGTACAAATGTTACATCAAAACAGTGGTGTGACGAATCAAATGATTACGGCACCGATGATCATGGATTTCATGGGTTATGCGCCGGAAATCGTCAAAAGCTACACCGAATATCCTGCTCTTTTAGGCAAAACAGGTAAAGAGATTGGCTTTATCTATAAACGCCCAATACCTCACTTTAGAAGTGAAATTGAGCGCTTTGATGTCACGCCAGTAGATATCCAACGTTTCCAAGAAACGGGAGAATCAGGAAAACAACTGCAATACAACTTCTTTGAAGATTAGTCATCTATCTCTAAATCGCTTATCAGTCAAGCATTGATGAGAGACAATAGCAGAACCCAAAAGCACCTTAATCGGTGCTTTTTTCATATTCTCAA
Source organism: Candidatus Ignatzschineria merdigallinarum (assembly GCA_019113305.1). Lineage (GTDB taxonomy): Bacteria > Pseudomonadota > Gammaproteobacteria > Cardiobacteriales > Wohlfahrtiimonadaceae > Ignatzschineria > Ignatzschineria merdigallinarum. The sequence goes on from DXHP01000197.1 coordinate 13,427, forward strand.
ACTTGTACTTATCACCATAAGAATTCCAGCAATCCGATCATTATTTCAATAGAAATAGCTGTTACAACTGCTACGCGAAATTAGTAAAAACATACAACCACTCTCCCTAGCCGCGCTTCAGCTTTGAAATCTGCTTGCTGTGAACAAAAAAGCTGATAAAACTAGTACTAATCAGAGATCAATATTTCATCTTCTAAAAACTCATCATCTGTAATACGTTGATAACGGTGATAGAACATGAAAGCCACAGGAATCGCTAAAATTACGGTTGCGATCGGCATCGTGAGCCAAACACCATCCAAACCCCAATATTTTGGCAAAATAAAGAGAAAAGGTACTTGCAATAAGAGATTACCAATGGAGATCACCAAGGCTTTCTGCCCTTCTCCAATCGCTTGGAAGAACATCGTTGCCGTGACAAACAAACCATCTAAAAAGAGTACCGCTAAGTGCAATCGAAGTGCGTAAGCAGTCACACTTTTAAGTTCCGGATCATCCGTAAACCAACTCGTAAAAAACTCCGGAAATATCAACAGTAATGCCGTGATAATAATCCCGATTCCTAAACCAACATAGACCATTAATCGAGTGATATAACGGGTTGAACGAACACGCTCCTCCCCATAAAATCGACTAATTAAAGGCTGTGCACCATTTGCAACACCTTCTACCGCAAAATAGTAGATCGTGAGTAGATAGCCGGCGATGGTATAAGCTGAAACAGCAACGGTTCCCCCATATTCCACCAACACTTTGTGGTGCAACGTCATAATAAAACCGATGTAGATAAAGGTGAAAAATGCCGAGCTTCCCGTTAACAAAATTGCGCCAATGAGCTTAAAATCAGGTTTAAAATCAGACCATGAAAGCTGCTCGCCACTACGTTTTAAGATAAAGTAGCCGCCCAATGTCATCGCAATAATTTCACCACCAATACTGGCTAATGCCGCGCCCACAACGCCAATCCGAAAATAAGAGATTAGCAGAAAGGAGAGAAGAATATTAACCATCACGCCGGCAGCGATATACCCCGTTGCGCGAATGGGCGTTCCTACATTTCGTACAATAAAAGGCATTGCCAAACTCCCAATCACAAACGGAGAAGCAAAGGCGAATGTACGAATAAAGATAATAGCCATCTCGGCGCTATGATTTTCCACGCCTAGAACATAAACCAACCATGGCGCTAGAAAATAGAGGATGAGTCCGATCAGTAAACCCGGCACAAACTGTAAAAAGAGTGCTTGCCCTAATATTCTTCGGGCTTTCTCCTCATCTTCTTCACCTTTCGCAATTGAGTAAAGACTCCCAATTCCTACGCCGACTAAGAAACCAAATCCGAGTAAAATGGTGATATAAGACCAACCAATATTGACAGCGGCTAAGCCATCGACACCGATAAAATGTCCAACGAAGAAACCATCAACAATCTGATAAGTTCCACTAATAAACATTGCAAGTACGGTGGGAATCACATAACTTGCAAATAACTTGATGATAACGACGTTGTACCTTCGCACAAAAACCTCGATGTGACCTATAACCTCAATAGTTTACTCCGATTTTCAATAAAAAAGGAGTCACTTTCAAAAATTTAATGCCCAACGCATCTATTCGTCACAATTAAGGCTTATAATAGCCACAGACTTAAAACGAAAAACCATTGATTCTCACATGTTAGCGGTTTTTCGCGCGATAAATTTGTTACTTTTAGGTAGGTTAAAACGATGCTTAACTTTGAGAAAGTTTGGTCACTATACGACAGATACTACAATCACACACATCTCTTTCCAGAGAGCGAAGCACCCCAAAAAGCGTGTCAATTTGTCGATTCCCTTCTTGCTATCAAAGATGAATACGATATTTTATTGCTCGATGGTTTTGGCGTTCTCAATGTTGGCGGCACGGCAGTACCGCATATGCCGCAAATGATTAAAACCTTACAATCCTTAGGCAAAGAGACCTTTGTGTTGACGAATGGCGCTTCTTATCCTACGGATATTCGTGCGGCAATGTATCCGAAACTCGGTTATGCGATTAAAACTGAACATATCATCTCTTCCCGAGATGCCGTTGAGGCAGAAATGCCGCACTTTAATCTCACAAAAGAGGGAAAAACGTGGGGCGTAATTGTTGGCGATGGTGCATTTATCGACAGACTTCCTGGCAACTGCGTTCTACTTTCCAAAGATAATATTGATTTTGTGGATGGATTTATCTTCCTTGCGACCAGTTACTGGAATCAAACTTGGCAGAATCTCTTAACGGAATCCCTCATTAAACGCCGTCGTCCAGTTATTGTCGGCAACCCAGATATCAGCGCGCCGCTTGAAAATTCATTCTCTGTAGAACCCGGATTTTATACCATTGAACTCATGAAAATGATGCCGGATCTCGAAGTCACTTTCTGCGGCAAGCCCTTCCAAAATGTCTACGATGTGGCTTTTGAAAAAATCAGGGCAGCGATCAGCGACTTTGAAATCCCGCGTGTTTTAATGGTCGGCGATACATTACATACCGATATTCTCGGCGGTAATGAAGCCGGTTGTAAAACACTTCTAAAAGCAGATTGGGGCTTCCTTCGTGGTCGTGATCCGATGCCATTTATTGAAGAATCCGGCATTCGCCCTGATTTCATCATTAAGAACCATTAATGATCCTACATTCTTGATTGAAACCTTCAATCATTGATACGAAACCAATAAAAAAGAGATCGTGACAAGTGTTACGATCTCTTTTTTCTAAGCATTTTATCTCAATATCAATATATAGTGACATCGACTTAAAACTATCTGATTAAAGATTCTATTTATAAAAGCCGATGCATGGCTGGAGAAAATGGCTGCACTCTTTTTAGCAATCCCGCGCCAGCAGTTATAAAAGCTCTTTTTAAACCAAAACAACTATAAATCTTGCTCATTGCGACTTCAGTTGAAGCTGAATTATTACAGTGCGCTAACGCGATGACTCAAAGCATATAAACATTCGCTCCAGCCGCAATTCTACCTAACATAAGCCCTTCATTTATCATTAAAGAACACCATTCCGATTGGGGCAGAATCACCAGAACTGCTGGCGTGCGACAACTCAAAAAAACAAATCTTTCATCTACCATTGAAGAACATCATTCTAATTGAAACAGGATCGCTCAAAGGGTGAAAACATACGTTCCAGCCGCGCATCTGTTCTGAATAAAACGCTCAACCAATAAATGGCAAGTCGCTTTATTCAAAGTTTATTCAAAACTACCAATTCAATGCAATGCCGGCTTGATGTAAAAACTTCTGCTCTGAATGCAGATCTTCCTTAAAAAGCGGGTGATCCCGAAGCCAACCTTTGCCAAAACTTAGCTTAATCTCACGATCTGCCACCACCACTTCAACATCTGGAGATTCTTGTAAATATCGCCCACGATTAAATAATACAGACACGCGTAATAACAAGGTAATCAACAACACATATTCCGGCATTCCCACGAAATCATCGAGATCTATTTTACGTTGGTGATTGTATATAATCGTCGCCAGAATCTTCTGATCCTGTTTACTAAAGCCATCAAGATCCGCATGTTCCACCAAATAAGCTGCGTGCTTATATTGCCGATGATGAGATATAGATAATCCAATTTCATGCAGATAAGATGCCCACTTTAAGTATCGAAGCGCAACATCCTCTAAATTAACCTTATTCCCCGCCGGATCTTTTAGCATCTTCGCCAACTTCAAGCTCGTAATCGCAACCCTTCTCGCTTGATCTTCATCAGCGCCAATTCTTGTAATCAAACTACTGATTGTTTCATCACGACGATCTTTTTGCTGAACACGTCCTAAAAGGTCGAACAACATCCCTTCTCGCAACGCAACATTGGTAACTGACATCTCTTTAATCGATAAAATCTTAAAAGCAGATTGCAGAATCACTAATCCTGCCGGCATAACATCAGCGCGGAGCTCACTCAAATCGAAAAATTTAGCAATCTTCTTATTAGAACCTAAATCGACAAACTTTCGCGCCAAACGTTTCAAGGCTTCGCCCGTAATAAGTTCATCTTGTAAACCGATATAAGAGAGCAGCTCGCCAATCGTTCTAATCGTGCCAGAGGCGCCGACAAAACAGGCATCTTGATATGGCATTAAATATCGTAGTGATTGTAACTCCGACGCAACATACATTAATGCTTGATCATAAGCTGCTTGAGAAATTTCTCCATCCGGAAAAAATTTCCGTGTCATATTGACGCAACCTACATCTCGGCTATAAGCTTCTTTAATCGTATTTTCACGACCTAAGATAAATTCTGTACTGCCGCCGCCAATATCCATTACAAATAGATCTTTATCTGTGACATTCGCATATTGCGAAACGCCGAGATAAATTAACCGCGCTTCTTCTCGTCCTGAGATAATATCGATCGGCATTCCAAGTGCGGCTTCTGCTTCCTGAATAAAGGATGGATCTTTCATTTTTCGAAGCGTTAACGTTCCGACTGCGCGACGATTTTCCGGCGCAATATTCGCCAGTCTCTCCCGAAATTTTCGTAGACAATGCAATGCTCGTTCACGAACAATCGGATCAATTCCGCCACCATCAAGAAGACCATATCCTAATTGCACCATCTCTTTAATACGATCAAGTACTAAAATCCGACCATTATCTTCCTGCATTACAGCCATATGAAAACTGTTAGAGCCTAAGTCGATAACGGCATAAATATGATCTTTCATGGTTCACCTCATTGACTATGCGCGCTCAGCTAGATAATTACTCAGCTTCACAAAATCTTCGATATGAAGATTTTCGGCACGAATTTTTGGATCAATCCCTAAACTCTCAATCTCTGCTTCTGTAAAAAGTGATTTTAAATTATTACGCAGCATTTTACGTTTCATCGA
>DXHP01000198.1 GCA_019113305.1 Candidatus Ignatzschineria merdigallinarum
AGAGCAGCGGAAGATCGAGTGCCACAAACGATTGTCAAAGATGGTGTTGTAATGGATGCTGAGCCTGTGGAGTTTACGATTAGTTTCTATTTAGAAGCAATGAATCATTACCATTTTAGTGCGAAAAAGAGTGGATTAGCCGAAGATTATGAAAAAGCTTATCAGCTATTTTTACAAGCCGCAGAAAATGGTGAGCAAGATGCTTATTACTACTTGGGAATCATGAATTTGTATGGCGAAGGAACTCCTCAAAATCGAGAAGACGCTCTTATTTGGTTTCATAAAGCGGTTGATGCCGGCAATAGTTCGGCGCTTGGGATGATTGGTACAGTGTATCTGAAAGATAAAACGGTTAAAAACTTTGATCAGGCGCTAGAAATTTTTAATAAGGCAGCTGAGAAAGGAGATTTAACCGCAGAGTTTTATCTAGGCGTGATGTATGCCGAAGGCTTAGGCGTTGAACAAAATTACCAAACGGCATTGGAATGGTTTAAAAAAGCAGGGCATCTGCAACATGGTTTTGGCATGACAGGACAACACTCTTTGAGTATTCAGGCAGTCATTAATGTTGGTCAAATTTATGCTGAAGGTTTTATTGGAGAAAAAGATCCCAAAGCCGCTGAGCCATGGTTTGAAAAGGCATGTTATTTAGATTCTGATATTGCCTGTAATCTGTGGGAAACGGTGAGAAATTAGCTATAGATAATTTGATCAGGGTTGGTAAATTTATTATTAGACCATTTTGTGGAGATCCGCAGAATGGTTTTTTTATACCCGATCACCGCAATATTCATGATGATGAAGCGATCTTTTTGTACCTTTTTTGTATTTAATTGCAGATCAAAGCCAAGATCGAATAAAGGATATGATCTGCATAAGATGCACTATTAGTAATTATGGGTATACTCGATAGAAGGAATTTATGGATCTGTTGAGAGATCGATTTTACATAAGTGAGTAAAATTCCTGTAAAGATAGTGCATGAATGATGAGAATATTTGCCAGCTTTGTTAATTATGGCGGTCATAATGGTAAGTTTTCTTCAGCTGAAATGATTATAAAATAAGTATTATAAAAATTAATGGAGGATAGAATCAGATGAAAAAAGCAGTATTAATCGGAGTTATAGGGGGATTGTTCGTAAGTGCAGCGGCAATGGCGGAGAGTAATCCTGTGCCTTCTAATCAATTTTGGGAAACATTACAAACCCATTGTGGCAATGCATATGCAGGCAAGTTAGCAGATGGGCAAGATCGACCAGAATTTACCGGCGATTTAGTGATGCATGTGAAAACTTGTAGCGACATAGAGATTAAGATTCCGTTCTTTGTCGGTGATGATCTTTCAAGAACGTGGATTTTAACGAAGGATGAGAATCATCACATTCAGTTAAAGCATGATCATCGCCATGAAGATGGTACTGAAGAAGATGTTAACTTCTATGGCGGAAAGTCTACCAACGTTGGACATGCGGATTTTCAATTCTTCCCTGCAGATCCGGCAACGGCAATGATGATCCCTGATGCATCAAGTAATGTTTGGTGGATTGAGCTTTCTGATAAAGCGTATAGCTATAATCTAAATCGCTTAGCATCTGATCGTGCGCCTTTTAGAGTAGAGTTTGATTTAACAAAAACCATTGAAACACCGAAAGATCCTTGGGGTTGGGATGAGTAGGTTTAGAATCAGAAACAACTATCTTAGGGGGATCTAGTTAACTAATTCATAGACTCTGAATAAGACGTTTTAATAGCTTTATCTGGTTCTAATAATCGCAGTTGTTAAAATGCTATTCGCATATTTCTAAAATTTAAGTCCAAATCGTTTTTGGGGATGGTATTAAATTTCTCACACCTAAAAAATATCTTAAAGCATATTATCTAGGACGACACATTTATTTTATGTAAATATCTATAATGTTTTATTGATAGATGTTATAGAATAGTAATAAATATAGGTGTTATTCCTGTGAAAAGTTAAGATGAAAGCATCATGTTGTTGGTCTTATGGTATTGAATAATTAGGTGAATTTGTGAACATCCCTTTAAGTGAAGAATTGTTAAGTCTGTCCCGAGATGATTTTGAAATAAAAAATTCGGCATTGAATATTCCTGGAAAGATTAAGGAAGTCGTTAAATCTTCCTTTGATCAAAGATTGAATAGCGCTGATTCTTATAATAAGTTTTTAATATTCTGTTGTGATATTGGACGGCTAGATATTGTTTATTATGTATCTCAATTTATTGATAAAGATCGCGAATTACTACAACAATATATAGAGAAAATTCCTAATATTCAGCGTATTTTGAAGTTTTCAGAAATAAAGGATATCGCAAGATTACAGCAGCTTTCTATGCATGAAATATCTTTTAAAGATGCTGTTTTGTTAAAAGAGCAGTTTTTTACTTTCTTAAGAGAGATGAGAAAGTCAGGAGCAGCACTTTTTATGGATAATATGACTTTGAGCTTTTCTTTAACTCTCTTATTACGTACAGATTTTGCTTTATTAGATAAAGATGAGTGTGTTGAAATAGTTGAATATTTTAAGAATGTAGAGAAAACGGAACAAATTCGTAGAAATACGTGCTATTTATTAATCTTTGATTACGTGATAAAGCATAATTTAGATGCTTTTTTTACATTACCAAAACGTCATTTTAATCATCTAACGTATGTGCAATATGCGTTAACAGCGACGAGTTTTTTGAGTAAGGAGATGAAAAGTAATTTATTTCATCTGTTTAAAGACAAGATAAAGCATCAAAATAACTTATCAAATACAAGAAAACTGAAGTTTGCAGTTTGTATCTCAGGCTTATATCGAAATCACCCAGATGTGCTTCAAAGCATTAAAACAAATTTGATAGATTCTCTAGATGCGGATGTTTTTGTGCATACTTGGGATCAGATGTCTTATTGGACCGGATATGGCGGATCTCCTAGCTGTTGGCGAACTTTAGGGATGGATGCACAACGTCAACTACCTCAAAAGTATCATCATAATTTGCGTGATTTGCAATCAATATTACCAAAGACGACTCATATTTTAAGTACACCTTTAATGACAAGCAATGATGTAGAACTACTTAAGGGTATTTTAAATCCCACAGCGATATTGGTAGAAAACGAAACAGATTTTATCGCATCTTTATCAAATCCTTCTGGCTTTACAAAATTGAGAGGGACTTATAATCAAATCAAGATGTTTTGGGGGATTAAACAATCTTTTGATCTTGCATTAGCAGAAGGAAAATATGACGTCATTATTCGTATAAGACCTGACACGGCAGTGATGAACGAGATAACCCCTCTGTTTTTTGAAAATATAGAAAATAATGTTTTATACAGTCGAACATGGCCCAAGACTGGAATCGCTGATGCAACATTTTATTTTACAGATAGCGTTGCTTATATATTTTCTAGATTTGTCGATCAAATGATGGATAAACAGGCGTTAAGTCCTTTCGATAAATACCCAGAATACGATGCTCATGCGCTATTAGCGGCTTGGGTATTTGATAATAACCTTCAATTAGATCCGAAATATATTCCTACAGTGATTCAGGTTAACCCTACGACAAAACTAGAGGGACTTTCTGATGCATTGGATCAAGATTATGCGGCATTAGATGATGATAAAAAAGAAGCACTTGTGGGATTTATTGATTATTTACGAGACACTTACTGTTAGGGAATCAATGATGAATAAAATTATTATGGATTTAGACGATACTATTTCTTTTACGACGGAAGGAAATTATAAGGACGCTATACCGAATTTAGCCGTTATCGAAAAGATGCGTTATTTTAAAGCTAATGGTTTCTCTATTGCGATTGCAACGAGCCGGAATATGCGTACTTATGAGGGAAATATTGGAAAGATTAATGCTAATACCTTGCCGATTATTATTGAATGGCTAGCTCAACATAATGTGCCCTATGATGAAATTTATACTGGTAAGCCGTGGTGTGGACCGGAAGGGTTTTATGTAGATGATCGGGCGATTAGGCCTGACGAGTTTGTAGAGTTATCACCAGAAGCGATTAAAAAACGTCTTGGTGGACTTGCGGATCTTCATAATCGATAAAGGATCATATGATGATTGTATTACCTATGGCGGGATTAAGTTCCCGGTTTTTTAAAGCAGGCTACTTGGTTCCCAAGTATCAATTAGAACTGCCTAATGGTCAAACCATGTTTGATTGGGCTGTGACTTCCTTTGAATCATATTTTGAGAGTGAACATTTTGTTTTTATTTTACGAGATGTCTATGGCACGAAGCAATTTGTAGAAAACCGATTACGCGAGTTAGGAATTAAATCTTACGATATTGTCGTTCTTAATGAGGAAACGAAAGGGCAGGCAGAGACCGTTTATTTAGGGTTAAAAGAGATGACCCGTACGAATTTTATCAATGATGAATTATTCATTTTTAATATTGATTCGAGAAGAGTTAGTTTTAGAAAGTCTAAAGTGATACATCATGAAAATGTGATGGGCTACTTAGAGGTATTTCATGGAGAGGGTAATCATTGGTCTTTTATCAAATTAGATGATCAGAATAATGTTATTTTGACGACTGAAAAGAAGCGGGTATCTAGTTTATGTAGTAATGGGCTCTATTATTTTAAAAGCATTGATCTTTTTAATCAGTTGTTTGAGGTGGAGTGTCAAAAGGATTTGTTGAGTTTAACTGGAGGTGAATTGTATATTGCACCACTTTATAATCAGCTTATTGCCAAGGGCTTGATTGTTGATTACGAACTTATTCATTCCTCTGATATAGAGTTTTGTGGAACGCCTGCTGAGTATCATGAGTTATGTGCAAAAATGAAAGAAGGTAATATATGATTTTAATTACTTCTAGCGCTTATCTTCTAAGTGAGTTTCAAGCAGAATTTGGGAAAATCCCTCCCTGTATGATTCCTTTAGGAAACCGTAAATTGATTGAACATCAAGTTACAGCAATGAGAAATCATTTTGGTGATGATATTTATGTCAGTCTACCGGCATCTTATGAACTCTTAAATAGTGATAAAAAGGTTTTGGAAGCGCTGAAGGTTAAACCAATTTATGTCCCTGATGATTTTAACCTATCGGAAGCGATATTATTCTGTTTAACGATGGCTGATGATGATGGTTTGGCGATTAAAGTGGCCTATGGAGATACATTTTTTTCAGCTTTTCCCCATATATATCCAAATACTTTAGGAGTTTCATATACAGAAGATAATTATGAGTGGAAGATCGAAAAGGATGGCGATGAGAGCTTGGTTTGGTGCGGGTTTTATGCCTTCTCTGATAAGCAAACATTATTACGATCATTGTCCCTTTATCGCGGTGACTTTATTGAAGCGGTGGAAGATTATCGACATAAAGTTGGGATGACTACTCAGGAAATGCTCGATTGGCATGATTTAGGGCACATTAATACCTATTTTGCCTGCAGAGCAAAAATGACAACTCAACGGGCATTTAACTCTTTAAAAATAGATGGAAATGTACTTTATAAACATGGACAACCTCAGCAAAAAATTTTAGCAGAAAAAGAGTGGTTTACGAATATTCCTCTTCCTATAAAGCAGCATACGCCTTCTTTAATTGGTTCTGGAGAGGATCAGATGGGCGTCTTTTATATCTTAGAGTATCTTGCTAATCTTCCTTTAAATGAGTTGTTTGTGCATGGTCGGTTAGAGACGAAAGAGTGGCGACGTATCTTTAAACTGATTCATCAATATATGCATACGGCTTTAGATATAAAAACAGATGAGATGCTAGCGCTACAAATTAAGCAAGATTATGAAGCATTGATTCAAAAGAAAACATTGTCACGTGTGCAAAATTATGCGAAAAGTAATCATTTAAATTTAAAGAAAACGTTAGTTTATGGCGGTGTCGAGTTACCTTGTCTGGAGGTGATTTTAGAACAATGCATTGCAAAAAGTTTAAGTTTACCGATCTGTTCCGGCATATTACATGGGGATCTCTGCTTTAGTAACATTTTATTAGATACTAGGTTAAAGCAGATAAAAGTGATAGATCCCCGTGGGATTACGGCAACAGAGCAGGTGAGTATTTATGGCGATATAAAATATGATTTGGCTAAACTAACTCATTCTGTCATTGGATTGTATGACTTTATTATTGCGGGATACTACACAATTACAGAAGATCAAAGAATTGAGTTTAATATCGATCGTAATATTGAAGAAATTCAGAAATCCTACATTCAATTGATTTCGCTGAGAGGTATTAGTATTAAAGAAATTATGCCATTGGTTTGCCTACTATTTTTCTCGATGCTTCCGTTACATAGTGATCGTCCTGATCGGCAAAAAGCAATGTTTATTAATGGTTTAAGATTGTATAAAGACTATGTTTTAAATGAGTAACTTTAGTTGTACAAGTTGCGCGTAGGAATATAGAGTTTTTTAGTAAAAGAGAGAAAATGATGAGTTTTGATTATTATAAAGATAGAACAGATTGGTTTCCTGTAAATGCTGGTAACGCTAACGTTTCCCATTATGTATTTCATGATGTGAATAGGAACGGTATTTATGATATTGGTGATAAGCCTTTAATTCAATTTGCAATTAGATTAACGAGAGAAGATGGCTCTTGGGCTGTTCGCCGCTCAAATTTAAATGGGTTTGTAAACTTTTATAATGCGATTGTGGATGAGGATTCTGAAGCTGCAAAAAAAGTAGAGATTAGAAAACCTGGTGTTTATACGTATGAAATTATTCTTCCAGATGGTTGGTATGTTACAACACAAAATGCGGTTCAAAAAATCACTTATACTGAATTACCAGGAACGAGAGCAGGTATTGTTTGTGATACGGTTCCAGTGCCTATAGGCGTTGCTCAGATTTTAACGGTTTCAGGAAGTATTGTTAAAAAAAATGAAAATGGTACCGTTGATGTTGCCAATAATAGTGATGTAGAAGTTATTGTTACGTCACCTGCCGGAAAGCAAGAACAAATTCAATTGAATGATCAAGGACAGTATTCATTTGTTGGAGAGCCTGGTATTTGGAAGGTGAATTATCATTCTTCTCTAGGCAACCATGAGCGTATATTTGAATTGAAAACAGCGCCAGTGAAAGCATGTCGAGTTGTTTTAGGTTCAGAAGAGAATAATATTGGGCATAAAACAATAGTGAATATCGTTGATTTTGAGAATATTACTAATAGAACCGTTCAAAAAACACCTAATGGTGTTGGTGGTGTTAATTGGAAAAATCTCAATATTATTCACCATATGTTCGAGGGGGAAGGGTATAGCAATGGAACAGTTTCAGGCGAATATGTTGCTTATAACACATCTGGTTATCCCGTAACAATTGAGCTGCCTGAGGGATTTGATTTCTATGGGGCTTACTTTACAGCAGCTTGGTTGCACAATGGGCAGGGAGAGACATTAGAGGTTAAAGCTTGGCGTGATGATCAATTGATTGCTGATGAAGAGTTTAAATTGTCAGCATTAGGACCATTTTGGCTAGATGCCGATTTCCGTAATATTACCAAGTTAGTTTTAAGTACTAAGCATTACTGGCAATTTGTTGTGGATGATATGAAATTCGGAGTGTAATTCTTGCTTTTTAGGAATTAAAAATACAGAGTTGTAAAAAAAGCAGCTGATTCATTTGAATCACTGCTTTTTTGTTGTTGATTTGAACTTTTGAGATTCTTCAATTAGAGAATAAATCTGCTTAAATCTTCATCTTCGACAAGATCGTCTAATTCATTTTTCACATAATCCTCAGTGACAATGAATTTTTCACCATCACGATCAGATGCGGAGAATGAAATCTCTTCGAGCAGACGCTCTAAAATTGTATGTAAACGGCGAGCACCGATATTCTCGGTTTTTTCATTCACATCAAATGCCATTTTTGCGATCTTACGAAGCGCTGCTTCTTCAAACTCAAGCTCCACACCTTCTGTGAGAAGGAGGGCGGTATATTGTTTGATGAGTGCTGAAGATGGTTCAGTTAAGATGCGGAAGAAATCATCGGCGTTGAGTGATTTGAGTTCTACACGAATCGGCAAACGACCTTGAAGTTCCGGGATCAAATCTGAAGGTTTTGCTAAATGGAATGCGCCTGATGTAATGAAGAGAATATGATCGGTTTTGATTGCCCCATATTTGGTAGAAACCGTACAACCTTCAATGAGTGGTAATAAGTCACGTTGAACGCCTTCGCGAGAAACATCCGCTCCGGAAGTCTCCCCTTTGCGGCAGACTTTATCAATCTCATCGATAAAGACGATTCCTTGGTTTTCAGCAACTTCAATGGCTTTTTGTTTAGCATCTTCTTCATTGATTAAACGAGCGGCTTCTTCGTTTTGAACGATTTTAAGCGCATCTTTAATCTTCATTTTTTTGCTCTTTTTCTTCTCCATTCCTGATTGTTGGAATAGGGATTGGAGCTGATCTGCCATCTCTTCCATTCCCGGAGGTGTCATAATATTCACACCGCCGGCGCCAACGCCTGAAACTTCGATATCAATCTCTTTATCATCCATTTCGCCACGAATGATTTTTTCACGGAATTTTTGGCGCGTTGAACTTTCTGTTTTTGGGGTATTTGGTTCGTCGGCAAATCCAACACTTTTGGGTGGTGGAAGAATCGCATCAAGAACACGCTCGATCGCTGCTTCTTCTGCCTTAGGATAGGCTTCTTTAATCATCTGCTCACGTACTTGTTTGACAGATGCTTCCACGAGATCACGAATGATTGAGTCAACCTCGCGCCCCACATAACCGACTTCCGTGAATTTTGTGGCTTCTACTTTTATAAAAGGTGCATTGGCAAGTGTTGCAAGGCGGCGAGCAATCTCAGTTTTACCAACGCCGGTTGGTCCAATCATGAGGATGTTCTTTGGCGTAATCTCCTTACGCATATCATCGCCGACTTGTTGTCTTCTCCAACGATTACGAAGCGCGATCGCAACGGAGCGTTTCGCTTCATTTTGACCAATAATATAACGATCGAGTTCTTGGACAATCTCTCTTGGGGTCATAGCACTCATGTTTAATGATTCCTTTGTTTAATTCTTTCTTTTATTAAGACATTAATTGAGTAAGATTGATGTCACGATTGCTTTTAAGTAGCACAGCCATGTTTCCAGCCTTTCATCGGGATAGTCAATCTGTTAACTCAATTTCTAAGTCTCATTGATCAATATTTAAATGAGAAAACTTGAAATATATTGCAACTATTAGAAGCTGAGTTTCTCAAGTGTTAAATTCGTATTACTGTAAATACAGACGCTGCCGGCAATTTCAAGACTTTTACGAACGATTTCTTCCGCTGGAAGTTCGGTGTTTTGTAAAAGGGCTAATGCCGCACTATGGGCGAACATACCGCCGGAGCCGATAGTGGCGATATCGTGTTCAGGCTCGATCACATCGCCTAATCCTGAGATCACAAATGTGGCAGTTTCGTCAGCGACAATAAGAAGAGCTTCGAGTTTGCGAAGAGAGCGCTCTGTACGCCAATCTTTTGC
>DXHP01000199.1 GCA_019113305.1 Candidatus Ignatzschineria merdigallinarum
GCGCCACCAGAAACCATTGCTGGTCTGCCCCCAAAAATCGCCGTAATTAATCCCATTAAAAACGCGGCATAAAGACCAGTTAATGGCGTTAATCCAGCTAAAATTGCAAATGAGAGAGATTCGGGAATCATCGTCATAGCAACCGTTAAACCGGCGAGAAGCTCATTTTTATAATTGATGTTGCGGAAATTGGTAAACATAGAGATTTTCAAGTTTTAACGATCTATCAAAATGACAAGGTTTATATTTTATTGATGAGCCTGATGCTCTTGTAAATAAGATGTTTGGAGTTTTTCTAAATAATTTTGAAGATAGACTTCATCGATTATTCCGCGCGGGCGTTTTTCTTCTTGCATTAAAATATCGCTGATTGTTTTTGCGGAGCGTTCGACCATTGATTGCAAGGTTTGATCTGGATTTTCTAATAATTCATTCACCATGAGAGATGTGAAGATATCACCGGTACCGCCAAAGTGAATCGGGATCATTTGATAAGGAACCTTAAAGTAGACATCTTCTTTTTCGTGATAACCAAAGATAAAGAATTCCCCATCGAGTTCGATGCTAGTGATCAAGATGGATTTTGCACCGAGCGCATGAAGTTGTGAAATCCATGAAAAAACACGTTCTTCGGTTGCATGATGATATTGTGCTTCCTCGCCAAGAATCAGTAGTGCTTCAGTAAGATTGGGAATTATGAGATCGGCTAGTGGCAACATTGCACGAACGCCTTTCACGAGATCGGGCGTTAATCCGGCGTAGAGTTCTCCTAAATCCCCCATAATGGGATCAGCAATCAGAAAAGGTTTTGTCTTTTGTGACGTTAAGAGCGATTGAATAATGGCAACTTGTTCAGGAGAGAAGATAAATCCTGTGGTAACGAGATCAAACTGGAAATTATGCTTTTGCCACATGTTGACGCTGTTTTTCATGAATTCTGTCAGCTCTTGCACAACGGCATCGCCATAATCGAAACTATTGGAAACTACGGCTGTTGGCAGATAGTTTAAGGTACGATGTTGTTTCGTTAAAATAGGGGCCATTACTGAAAATGAGACTTTACCAACGCCGGCAAAATCGCCAATTAGGAGGAGTTCTTTGGTCATGAAAATAGTCGTTTATTGGTTAAAAGAGTGGTTAAAAGATCAATATAAAATCAGGTTTAAATGCGTTGATGCAAAGAGGTTTTTTAAGATAGATTCATGGTTGGAAAATATTGAGGTGTTTTTTCAAATTTCTAGCTAGAAATCGGTTCGAATTTTATGATGATTGTCTGCTCTGTGATGAGCGCTGCTCGCCACCTAGTTCTTCACGTTTTTTAGAGAGATCAAAGTCCGAAAACATCTTCGTGACCAGTCGTTTCTCTTTGTTGTTGAGAGAATCATAAAATGCTTGATAATTGCGATTTTTCTCTTTAAACATACGATGAAAAACGGCTAAACTATCACGTGTTTTAATCTGTTCAAGGCTTCGATGTCCGCTATAAGTTTCTCCAGGTTGCTGGTTTTCCCCACTTCGCATCAATGTTTCGTGCGCTTGTTTGGCTTCAACAATCGGAATGCGCCATCGAGGTTTTTCCAGCAGCTCGATATACTTGTCATAAAGTTCTGCATGTTCTTTTAAGGGTTCTAAATTACTAGGATTAATATAAATCGTCTCTTCATCACGGATTAATTCGATAATGGCTTCGCGCTCAAGACTGGATGAGTTGGCACATCCCGGCAAGCCATTCACACCTAAAAATTCGAGTCGATCATTCATAAAATCATCATAAGAGAAGCGCGTATGCAGCATTGTGGTGCCATAAAAATACGCTTTATGAAAAATTTGCGTAAAATCCGCACGAATACAGTTGGCATATTTAAAGGTTGTATTGGTGATTTGGGCATTTTTAAAGGATGCCGAAGTACAATCCGTCATTGTGAAAGTCGTGATGTTCAGCGCCGCATGATCAAAATTCGCATCAATACAGCTACTGTAATCAAACGTGACGTAGTTGGCTTGTGCGTAGGAAAAATTCACATTACGAAGGTTGGTATAAGAGAGATCGGCATGATCGCTATAAGCGCCTTTTAAAATGGAGCTTGCCAGATTCATTTTGAAGTTAAGCGCACGTACGAGAGTTTTTTCTTGAGAATACTCTTTTTTACTCAACAGACGATAGAGAATCTGAATCTCATTTCCAGGCTCTTCTTCTCGTTGACGAATGACGCGAGAAGCATCATCATAGCGCTCAGCATAAGCTCTTGGAAAACGTGATTTCGCAATAGAAGGGTAATAAGTTAAGAGATATTCTTCGGTATTCGTTAAGGTACGAATATGTCCACACAAAATACTTAAAACCTGTTCATGCAGTGAAAAGGCTTTTTGATACGCTTTAATTTGTGCTAAATCTGCGGGATTTGTTTGGAAGTAGAGCTCTTTGAGTTTGCGTTGACCTTTAATTTCTGCCGGCGGCAATGGGCGAGAAGTGATATACGGCACAATCGGGTAATCTTTATAACGATGAAAATAGACGTTGTAATATTTGCTATCTAAATAGGGCAATGCTTTAACAGCATCTTTGACAATCTCCCAGAGAATATAGATTCCGCCTAAACGTACCGATTCATTCTTATCACCGAGGAGCTTGATTCCTTCGAGCATACGGCGATCGACTTCACTTTCCCGGTCTTTTTGTTGTGTATATTCTAGATGTTTTTCTGATTGACGTAATGAGCGATGGCGCACTGAGGCAACATAGGCTGAAACGCTAAAGCCTAGCACGGCAAAAGCTCCAAAATAGATCGATGTGAGGAAAGTATATTCACCGCCGTAAAGCGTTGAAGGAGGCACTTGCGCAACGAGCGAAATGAGATCGATAAAGAGCAGCGACAAGATCAATAGCATAGGAATTGCTAAAGTGACCATGATAAAAAGATTATTCTTTTCGGTGAGCCTTTTAAAAAGTTGCGATACATTGGCGGAGCGTTTGGTATGAATTAACGTCCGTTTAAATGTTGTTAATACCGCGCCGTAGAGCATGCTAAACACAAAGTAGGCAAGCGGAACTGTAAAAATTAAGCTGAAAAAGGAGATTCCATTGGAGATGGGCGAGTGAATGGCTAGCCATAAACCGGTAGGAATCAGAGCCAAAATTTGCGAGCTAATTCTGCGATTACGTTTACTCCGTAATATCCAAGCACCGAGCGTTTGTAATTGTGCTTTTAGAGTGGCAAAGATTGGCGGGAAATTTTTCATAATACTCCGAGATATAGAAGCGATCATTATTGTTCGATAAGGTCATCGATGAGAGAGATAATGATATAAAAGTGATGCATTATTATGCCATTTTTCTACCGCAAGATCATGATCGCTTGAACTTTATACGCGCTTTATCGTTAAATGGATTTTGAAGTATGAAAAACAACTTGTCAGTTTTAACCGATGAGGGCGTAATCTTGTCATGCTCTTAGATCTCATTACTCATCATGATTGATCATTGCTTGTGATTTTATCCTCTTCTTTCGGTAGGAAAAATGTTAAGAAGCCAAAAAATGGTAAGAAAGAGGTGCAAATAAAGACAGTTTGTAAACTGGTCACATCTGCAAGCCAACCTAAGAATAGTGCGCCAATGCCGCTCATTCCAAACATTAAGCCAAAGAAAATGCCGGCAATCATGCCCACATTTACCGGCACTAATTCTTGTGCAAATACAACGATTGCGGAGAATGCCGAAGCGAGAATTAATCCGATAAAGATGGAAGCGATAATTACGCCAATAAAGGGTAAATGTGGCAATGCAAGCGAGAAGGGAATGGCACCAATCATAGAGAACCAGATCACGGTTCTTCTACCGATCTTATCACCAATCGGCCCGCCGGCGAATGTGCCCACAGCAATCGCTGCCATAAAGACAAAGACTAAAATCACGGCATTGGAGCGCTCTACATTAAATTTCTCGATGAGATAGAAGCTAAAATAGTTGGTGAAATTCGACATATAGAAGTATTTGGCGAAAATCAGTAATGCCAAAAGCGAAAGTGCCCACATTGTGCTAGATTTTCCATAAGGAAAAGTGACATCGCCGGGAGATTTTCGTTTGTTTGATTTTTGATATTCACGTCCCCAATTGCCGAGATAAAAGAGCACGCAGCAAGCAATGGCACCAACGCCGGCAAACCAGAGGATATTCTTCTGATTGGCATATTTGACGATGATAATGCCGGCGACTAATGGTCCTAGAGCTGAGCCAAGATTCCCACCAACCTGGAATATAGATTGCGCCAAACCATACTTTCCGCCCGATGCGATTCGTGTTAAACGGACCGCTTCAGGATGGAAAATTGAGGAACCGATGCCCATCATGCCAGCAGCGATTAAGAGATGTGAATACGCCGTGGCAGAACTCAGTAAGACAACACCGCTCGTAGTGACCACCATTCCTAGCGGTAATAACATGGGCTTTGGATTTTTATCAGTCCAGAAGCCGATGCAAGGCTGCAATATTGATGCCGTCATTTGATAAACCAAACTGATTAAACCGATATTGGCAAAATCAAGAAGAAACTGATCTTGCAACATCGGATAGATTGCTGTGAGCATCGATTGAATAAAGTCATTAAAAAGATGCGCAGCGCCAATGAGTAGTAAAATAGGCAAGGCGACTTTGAGCGTTTGATTAGCAGGCTTCACAGCATGGTTCCCCTAGAGCTTTGGTGATGAATATTGTTATTATTAATGGTCGTTGAAGAAATGGGATCTGAGCTTTTTCATCGTTCTTTTCACAGTGAATATGATGAAGCTGTAACATGATCATGCGATATTGTTTTATCGCTTAGGCGTTATTTCTCCAATGAATTATCCTCTTCAAGAACGATAACAAATTTCATTTTTAAGCTCAATGAGGATGCTGAAATATCGTGGATTAATCGGGGATCTTGTTCTGGAGATTTTAAGTATTTATTTTTAGAATCTAATTTTAATAGATGACAAAATTTTTATAAGCTGATGTACGGCTGGAGGGAATGCTTGCAAGCTTTTATCAATCGTGCGCCAGCAGTTATCGTAGCTATTTTTGAACTGAAGTGACCATCTCATTGATGATTTTATAGGATCTGCTTTATCGATAAAAAGCCTTCTTATAAGTTGATAAGTGGCTGGAGGGAATGTTTGCAGACTTTTATCAGCCGTGAGCCAGCAGTCATTATTGAAACTATTCTTAAACTAAAACGGCGATAGGGTTATCTAATCATGTGTCTTCCGATTATATGTCAGTAATGATGGTGAACGCTCTATTCAAAACTGTCGCTAGACAGAAGTTTACAATAACGGTTCTAACTGTTCCCAAACGGCTTCGAGCATGAAAGATTGCCCTTCGCTATTTGGATGAATCCCATCGCTCTGCATCAGTTCAGAGTTGCCGCCCACTTTTTCGACAATTGATGGCAATACGGCAACTTGATGTTGCTTTGCTAATTCAGGATAGATTGCCAAAAATCGCGCTAAATAAGCATCGCCATAGTTTGGCGGTAGTTGAATGCCGACTAATAGTACTTT
>DXHP01000200.1 GCA_019113305.1 Candidatus Ignatzschineria merdigallinarum
CTTCAGGAGCAAATTTAGCTAGCTAATTAACTTCTCGTTAACCGCCGAGTGATTACCTCACCGCCCTGAGCAGACGAACTATATTACAGAAGTGATTCGTAGGTGTCAATTTTATTTTTGACCTCTTTTTAAGCACCGATTCAATTTCAAAAAAACTAATCTCAAAACTGAACTTAAACCTAAAAGAGAGAAGCTGTTTTTAATTTCTTAAATCTAATTAAGATTACTGAAACAAACCACTTCTACCGAATCATCTTCAACGTTGCCGTCTGAATGAGTAGTGTATCTTACGCTCTTTTTTCGTTTTGGCAAGCAAACTTATGACTGAGTTTTACGCAATACTCTATTTTATTCTTAACCATCTGTTTATAGATGGTTTTATTTCTCAAAAATCTTACGTGCTTGTATAGACTTATATAGAAATAACTAAAAAGAACTAGAAACAACGTTCCCACAATATTAATTCAAATAGAAATTACTGCGTATCATCCTACGATTCATCACTTTCTATTGCCCCTCTCATAAACTAATTAGCTTTGGTATTTATTGGCGAAACTATCGCTGGAATCAAGATCACAAAATAACAGACTTATATGCCGTCAAATCAATATAGGGATAGATAGCCTTATTTGTAAGTATTCTAGAAAACAAATAATAGTTGTATCAAAGGCGTTCTTCTTAGCTTCTTAGCTTCTTAGCTTCTTAGCAAAGAAGTGTAATCATTCTTATTACTATGCAAGGAAGTTTTTTAAAACCTAAACAAACTCTTTGTTAGACCGCCACTCCAAGACAACGCTACTAACTACCTAAAAACTATAAACTGCTATTTACAACCCTTATCTTTCTAGACTGACAAAACACTATTAGTTTTTCATTACGTCAATAAAAAATCCCAAAGTATAATGCCTCGGGATTTTAAGTATTCAATTATTTACCACCACTATGACCGTAATGTATTTCGCTTAGGAAAATAAGGAGATAATTTTTTTCAGCCCAGCAACTAAACGATCGATCTCTTCACTAGTACTGTAAACGCCAAATGACATTCTTGCTGTTGCCGGCACTTTCATACGGCGCATTAATGGTTGTGCACAATGATGCCCAACTCTTACCGCAACACCTTCGTGATCGAGTAATGTACCGATATCATGTGGATGAATCCCTTTTACAACAAATGAAATAACACCCGCTTTCTCTTTAGCTGTACCAATCACGCGAACTTCTGGTATTTCTGCAAGCTGCGCCATCGCATAAGCAAGCAATGCATCTTCATGAGCAACTATCGTCTCAAATCCGACAGCTTCTACCCACTTCATCGCTTCCCCAAAAGCAATAACACCGGCAATGTTAGGCGTTCCTGCTTCAAACTTATTCGGCAATGGTGCAAAAGTTGTTTTTTCAAATGTCACAACGTCAATCATATCTCCACCCGTTTGATAAGGCGGCATTGCTTCTAACAGCTCACGCTTTCCATATAGAATTCCCACGCCCGTTGGTCCGTAAAGTTTATGCGCTGAGAAAACATAAAAATCCGCATCTAGTGCCACAACATCCAGCGGCTGATGAACTGCACCTTGTGCGCCATCAATTAAGACTTTTGCCCCAACCTTGTGCGCTTCATCAATAATAAACTTCACATCATTGATGGTTCCTAGCACATTAGAGACTTGCGTTACAGAAACAATCTTCACACGATCATCAAGCATCGCCACATATTGATCCAATAGAAGATCACCATCATCATTAATAGGAATGATCTTTAGCTCTGCCCCTTTCTCATCACAGATCATCTGCCAAGGCACAATATTCGCATGATGTTCCATCTCTGAAATAATCACAACATCGCCGGTATTTAACACCATTCGACCGTAACTTTGCGCAACTAAGTTAATGCTCTCTGTCGTACCTTTGGTAAAAATGATCTCACGTTCATCAGCTGCTTTAATAAAGTTCTGCGCAATTTGACGAACAGCTTCATATTCCTGCGTAGATTTCTCGCTGAAATAATAAACGCCACGATGGATATTCGCATAATACTTTTCATAAACATTTTTCTCAGCATCAATCACCACTTGAGGTTTTTGTGCTGATGCGCCGGTATCCAAAAAAGCAACGCGGTGCCCTTTCACTTCTTCATTAAAAATCGGAAATTGTTGACGAATTTTAGGTAATGCAATCATACGATGCCTCTATTTCAATAGATGTTGAGTCATAATGCTTCTCTGATGAATTTACATCCAGAAAATTTCATCAGATACTAAAACAGGTATACCTCTGTAGCGATAGCTATTGATCACCACCAATACTACTTCACAGCGATATACCTGCTCTGATTTCTCACGCTTCTAATGAGAAAAGCGTGTAATCAATTCAATTAATTATGCCAGCGTTTCGATATCTTGATCTAAGCGATGATGTAACCACTCACGAGTGGATTCATTACTGACCGAATCTAGAACTTCAGCTGCATATGCACGAATCAAAATCGTTTTCGCTTCTGCCTCAGGAATCCCACGTGAACGCAAATAGAACATGTGATCAGGATCGATAAATCCAACCGTCGCACCATGCGTACAACGAACATCATCTGCATAAATCAAAAGACGAGGAATCGTTAAAGCTCTCGCACCATCATTTAAGAGTAATGAACGCGTCATTTGATCCGCATTAATCTTCTGTGCATCTTGATATACATGAATCTGCGCATCAAAAATTGACTCTGCACGATCCTTCAAAATGTTTTTCACTTGTTGATTACTTTCACAATTCGGAACACGATGATCCATATTCACGATATGAGAAATATGCTCACGACCTTCGGCAATATTCAAGATATTGAGCTCGCTATAAGCATCTTCACCATTCATATGAAGATTAATATCTGAACGCGTTAAATCGCCGCGAGTTTGATAACTCATATAATGGACTTTACTATTTGCCGCCTGCTCTGCCGTGAAATCAAAAAGGCTAGAACCCTTTTCGGCATTTAATCCCGCACGAATAAACTCAATATCGGCACCTTGTGCAACATCCACATTCATACGACCTAAATTGAGATATTGTCCATTGCCAGCTTCGACAAGTAACAATGATGCTTCAACATCTTTTTCAACCGTTAAGACAACATCGAAATCTACTTGAATCGGCGCATCATGGCTATCCGTTAAGTTATAAATCACGATAGGACGTTCAACTTTTGCACCTTCCACAATGCGAATTTCTAGAAGGTTGCTCGAACCGCGAACTAAAACACCTTCCGGCAATGTTAAATCACTGATCCAGCGTGCGCTTACTTCACCATTATAGATTGGTAAAACTACCGCATTTTCTGGCAATGTTTCACTGACTGGCGCAGATGTTTCACGTGAAACGGGAGCATTCCATTCAACTGAAAAGAGTTTACGAAACGGGGTATCTTTAAAACGCTCACGATGAGCATTTTCTTTATAGAGTGTTAGCATGGGAATCTCCTTATTTATGTGTACGTGTGCCGCCCGCTTCTTCACCACGGAATGCCACATAACCATCTTTTTCGAGTTCAAGCGCTAACTCTTTACCGCCACTTTTCACAATCTTACCATCTGTCATGACATGCACATAATCAGGCTGTACGTAATCTAAAAGACGTTGGTAATGTGTAATTAAAAGGAAACCGCGGTTCGCATCACGAAGTGAGTTAATTCCTTCTGAAATCACGCGAAGCGCATCGATATCTAAACCTGAGTCCGTTTCATCTAATACCGCAAATTTTGGTTCAAGAACTAACATCTGTAAAATTTCATTACGTTTCTTCTCACCACCTGAGAAGCCCGTATTCACAGAACGTTTTAAGAACGATGAATCCATTTTTACCGTTTTCATCTTCTCTTGTAACATCTCATAGAACTCTAGCGCATCAACTTCTTGCTCACCACGTGAACGGAGAATCGCATTCAAGGCGCTACGAAGGAAGTAGTGATTATTCACACCTGGAAGTTCTGCTGGATATTGGAAACCTAAGAAGATACCTAACTGTGCACGTTCATCAGGATCCATCTCTAAAATACTTTTGCCTTCAAATAAGATATCGCCTTTTGTGATTTCATAATCATCTTTACCCACGATCACATTCGCAAGCGTACTTTTACCAGAACCGTTTGGTCCCATGATTGCATGGACTTTGCCCGCTTCGATATCTAAAGTTAATCCTTTAAGGATCTCTGTGCCATCAATTTCTACATGTAAATCTTTAATACTTAACATAATTCTACTCTCATATAATTGTTTTCATTCTGTCTGAGTGAAGCTGCGACTCCATGATTTAAGCTTCACCTACTCTATTCGGTAAGCTTGATTAGCCCACACTGCCCTCAAGACGAAGTTCAATTAACTTCTGCGCTTCAACCGCAAACTCCATCGGCAACTCATCAAAAATCTCTTTACAGTAACCATTAACGATCAAGTTGATTGCATCCTCTTCAGAAAGACCACGTTGCTGACAGTAGAATAACTGCTCTTCTGAAATTTTTGAGGTAGATGCTTCATGCTCTACTTTCGAACTTGAGTTACGCACATCAATATACGGGAATGTATGCGCACCACATTTATCGCCCATTAAGAGAGAATCACATTGTGAGTAGTTGTGTGATCCTGTCGCATTGGGTCCGATGCGTACTAATCCACGATACGAGTTCTCTGAGTAACCTGCGGAGATTCCTTTAGAAATAATCGTTGAACGGGTATTTTTACCGATGTGAATCATTTTAGTACCGGTATCCGCTTGCTGACGATCTTTCACAAGCGCGACTGAATAGAATTCACCCACAGATTCATCACCTTTTAAGATGCAGCTTGGATATTTCCAAGTGATCGATGATCCCGTTTCAACCTGCGTCCAAGTAATCTTGGATTGGAATCCTTCACAAATCCCGCGTTTAGTAACGAAGTTGTAAATACCACCTTCACCATTTTCATCGCCGGGATACCAGTTCTGAACGGTGGAGTATTTAATTGTCGCTTTCTCTTTGGCAATCAACTCAACCACTGCCGCATGGAGCTGGTTTTCATCACGCTGAGGTGCTGTACAACCTTCAAGATACGAAACATAGCTACCCTCTTCGGCAACAATTAACGTACGCTCAAATTGTCCCGTATTCGATGCGTTGATACGGAAATAAGTTGATAACTCCATTGGGCAACGTGTGCCTTTTGGAATATAAACAAATGAACCATCTGTAAATACTGCCGCGTTTAATGCCGCGAAATAGTTATCATCGTGCGGAACCACCGTTCCTAAATGTTCTCTCACAAGCTCTGGGTATTCTTGTACTGCTTCACTAAATGAGCAGAAGATAATCCCTTGTTCAAGCAAGCGCCCTTTATAGCTAGTTGCAACAGAAACTGAGTCAAATACAGCATCAACTGCAACGCCGGCAAGGATTTTTTGCTCTTCTAACGGAATCCCTAAACGTTCATAAGTATAGAGAAGCTCTGGATCCACTTCATCTAAGCTCTTAGGACCATCTGCCATAGATTTTGGCGCAGAATAGTAAGAGATACCTTGGTAATCAATCGGCTCAATATTAAGATGCGCCCAATCTGGCGATTCCATCTCAAGCCATGCTTGGTATGCTGTTAAACGATATTCCAACAACCATTCCGGTTCATTTTTGATTTTTGAGATATGACGAATCACATCTTCGTCAAGACCTGGCGGGAGGGTTACTTGCTCGATATCAGTCGTGAAGCCATACTTGTACTCTTCACTCGTGAGCGCTTCAATTCTATCTTTTTCTGTGATTTCTGCTGTCATAATCAATCATTCTTATAGTTACTAAAGTGGATTTTACAGAGGCTTTGCCAAAGGTTTTGATAATTTAATATCGACCTTTAACTCATTGGGTGGTCCGAGAAGAGATAGTAGAGTCACTTTGGAAAAACTTTCACAAATTTTCTGATTAATAATTTTCCAATGGGGTGCTAGATTACAACCATGCGATTTATCACAAGGATTTTCTAGATCATTACAGGCATTCATCGCCATCGGACCTTCTATCGCAACAATCACATCTACTAGCGTAATCTCTTCCGGAGCTTTTTGTAATTGATACCCGCCATAAACCCCTCTTGTGGAGGTTAGGAGCTCGGCTTTCACCAACAGCTTTAACACTTTTCCAACAAGTGAAACGTTTAAATCACAGATTTCCGCTAATGTTGAGGCACTCATTCGCTCTTCCTTCGAAGCGAGCTTCGTTAGAACTAGCAGGGCATAATCTGTTTCTCGGGTAATTCTCAATGTAAAGACTCTCTCAAAAAAATATAGGACTAATATAGTACTATATTAGTCCTAATTCAAATTTGTTTTGCCAATAAGCGCAATTTAGGCGCTTAATCATAATTTAGCAAAAAGCATTGTTCACTTTCCTGCCAAATTTTAAGCGCCTATTATATCGTTTTTTATCGGTTACCTAAAATTTTACCGCTTTAAAACCATTTTTACCGGCATATACCGCTTTATCGCCAAGCTCTGCTTCAATACAGATTAAACGATTATATTTTGCAACACGATCTGAACGGCAGAGTGAACCTGTTTTGATCTGCGTTGCCACTGATGCTGCCGCAATATCTGCAATGGTTGTATCTTCTGTTTCACCTGAACGATGAGAGACAACTGCCGTATAGTTTGCCGCATCTGCCATGTTAATCGCATCGATTGTTTCTGTGAGCGTACCAATTTGGTTTGGCTTGATAAGAATCGAGTTAGCAATGCCTTCGTTGATGCCTCTTTGTAGGATTTTTGTATTCGTTACAAATAAGTCATCACCAACGATTTGAACACGATCACCGATACGTTTTGTTAACGCATCCCAACCTGCCCAATCTTCTTCATCCATCCCATCTTCAATAGTAATAATAGGATAACGGTTCACCCAATCTTCTAGGAATGCCGCAAACTCTTCTGAAGTAAATTCTTTATTTTCTGATGCTAAAACATATTTGCCATCTTTAAAGAACTCAGATGCCGCAATATCAAGACCTAAGAAAACATCTTTACCAGGTTCGAAACCGGCACGTTTAATCGCAGTCATGATCACTTCTAATGCTTCTTCGTTAGAACCAAGGTTTGGTGCAAAACCACCTTCATCGCCCACCCCTGTTGCTAAACCTTTTTCTGTTAATACATTACGAAGCTCATGGAAAATTTCCGCACCGTAACGAATCGCTTCTGCAAATGTTGATGCACCCACTGGGAGAATCATAAACTCTTGTACGTCTACAGAGTTATCAGCGTGAGCACCACCATTGACAATATTCATCATTGGCACTGGAAGCGTATAAGTTTCACGATCTGCAAGGTAAGCATAAAGAGGTAAGCCTTTCTCATTCGCTGCTGCATGAGCAACTGCTAAAGAAACCCCTAAAAGTGCATTCGCACCAAGATTTGATTTGTTATCTGTACCATCTAATTTTAATAAGATGTCATCTACATTTTTTTGATTCGTTGCATCAACACCTTTCAGTGCTTCTGCAATCACGCCATTCACGTTCTCACATGCACGTAATACGCCTTTACCGCCGTAGCGTTTTTTGTCGCCATCACGAAGTTCTACAGCTTCTTTTGCGCCTGTTGAAGCACCACTTGGTACTGCTGCTTCACCTTTAATACCTGACTCTAAAGCCACTTGCACCCAAACGGTTGGGTTTCCGCGTGAATCCAAAATTTCTCGTGCAATGATCGATTTAATTGCAGACATAAATTTCTCCAAATAGATGTTATAAAAATGCAGAAGGTGTAACTACAAAGTAGCTACACCTCCCTATTATTTATCGGAATGACTCAAAGATCAACTTTGAGGTTCAATCTATTTACTTAATATCGCGAATTTTTGGTCCGATATAACGTTGACGTGGACGACCAATCTTCATCTTAGGATCTGCGATCATCTCTGCCCAGTGACTGATCCAACCACTTGTACGCGCGATTGCGAACATTGGTGTGAACATTTCTACTGGAATACCTAATGCTTTATAGATAATACCTGAGTAGAAGTCGACGTTTGGATAGAGTTTACGCTCGATAAAGTATTCATCTTTCAATGCGATCTCTTCGAGTTTCACAGCGATTTCCATTAGTGGATCGTTACCATATTTTGCAAGTACTTGGTCTGCGATGCCTTTAATGATACGTGCACGTGGATCGAAGTTTTTGTAAACACGGTGACCGAAGCCCATTAAACGAAATGGGTCATTTTTGTCTTTTGCTTTCGCAACATATTTCTCAATATTGCTCACATGACCAATCTCTTCAAGCATCACAAGCACAGCTTCGTTAGCACCACCGTGTGATGGACCCCAAAGTGAAGCGATACCTGATGCGATTGCCGTAAATGGATCAGCACCTGAAGAACCTGCTAAACGAACCGTTGAAGTTGATGCGTTTTGCTCATGGTCCGCGTGAAGCGTGAAGAGCACATCAATTGCTTTTTCTGCAACTGGATCTACTTCATAATCCGCACATGGCGTTGAGAACATCATCTGTAAGAAGTTACCTGCATATGACAGATCATTACGTGGGTAACGGATTGGCTGACCTTGACCATGCTTGTAAGCAGCTGCGGCAATCGTTGGCATTTTTGAAATTAAACGATGCGCAATGATCATACGGTGCTCTGGATCAAAGATGTTCATCTTGTCATGGTAGAAACCTGCCATTGATGCAACTGAACCCACTAACATCGCCATTGGATGTGAGTCATAACGGAAACCTTGAAGAAAGCTCTTCATGTTTTCGTGCATTAAAGAGTGCGTCATGATGATTTCTTTAAACTCTTTTGATTGGCTTGCATCAGGAAGCTCACCATTCCAAAGGAGATATGCTACATCAAGATAATCTTTTTTCTCTGCAAGTTGCTCAATTGGGTAACCACGATAGAGCAATTCACCTTTATCACCGTCTAGGTAAGTGATTGCACTTTCACAGCTCGCCGTTGATACATAACCTGGGTCGTAACTGAACATCGACATGTCGTTGTTAAGTCTTGCAATATCAATAACAGAGTTGCCATAGACTGAATCCAAAATTGGAAATTCCGCTTCATGACCTGTTCTATTATTTTTAAAGGTAACAGTATCTTTTGTACTCATACTTCTTTCCTCCAGCTGTTTGCATCACATCTCTTCTTTCAAAAGACGCTCTACATTAGCCATTTAATAAAAAAACTCAAACTTGAGATAAATAATGTAATCCGTCCATCTTAGTACATTAAATGCCAATTTAAAATAGGCTTTCAGCATACTAGGTGATTCAATTTTCTAATCGTTGCAATAATGCGCGGTTAATTTCTTCTATTAACTGAGGACCTTCATAAATAAATCCGCTATATAATTGCACCAGAGAAGCGCCGGCATCAAGCTGATCTAAAGCATCTTTTGCGCTCATAATTCCACCAACGCCAATAATCGGGAATCTTCCATTGCTCTCTTTTGCGAGAAAACGCACCACTTCTAATGCTCTTTTTGTTAAGGGCGCACCACTTAATCCACCGTTTTCTGCTCGATCTTTTGAACGCAAGCCTTCTCTAGAAATCGTGGTATTGGTCGCGATAATGCCGGCGATTTGAGCTTCATCCACAATTTCTACGATCTCTTTAAGTTGAGATTCAGATAAATCTGGAGCGATTTTCAGTAAGATAGGTTTCGAAGAAGGATAACTTCTGTTTCTTTCCTGTAACGTTTTTAAAAGTGCTAAGAGCGGCGCTTTCTCCTGAAGATCTCGAAGGTTCGGTGTATTTGGAGAGCTCACATTCACCACAAAATAATCCACAACCTCAAACAGAGTATCGAAACAGGTTAAGTAATCATTAACCGCTTGCTCATTCGGCGTGACCTTATTCTTACCAATGTTTCCGCCGATAATGAGCTGATGATCTCGCTTCAAAAGACGTAACTTCGCCGCATCAACACCATCATTATTAAAACCCATCCGGTTAATAATCGCCTGATCTTCTACTAATCTAAAGAGGCGTTTCTTCGGATTTCCCGCCTGCCCTTTCGGCGTTACAGTCCCAATTTCTACAAAAGAAAATCCCAACTGCCCTAATGCTTGGTAAATTTTGGCATCTTTGTCAAAGCCCGCCGCCATTCCGACAGGATGCTTAAACGTTAATCCAAATACGGTTCTTTCTAATCGCGGATCTTCCAAGATCCGTTGAGGATCAATCAAGCGTTTTTGTAAAAAAGGTAGTTTGCTTAAAAGACGAATTCCGATAAAAGAGAGCGCATGGGATTGCTCAGGATCCATTTTAAAGAGTACTTTTTGAATCAAACTTTTTAACATGATGAAAATCATTCCATAGATTAGAAAGGAAGAAAATAATTTTCAAAAAAAAAGCATCTCACTTGGAGATGCTTTTCTTTTAAATACCAATTGCTTCGTTCACGAAGATTAACGACCGTATTTTTTACGGAAGCGATCAACACGACCTTCAGCGTCAAGAATATTTTGTTGACCTGTGAAGAATGGGTGTGATGCAGAAGTAACTTCCATACGTACTAATGGGTACTCGTTACCGTCTTCCCATTTGATAGTATCTTTAGTCGAGATTGTTGAACGAGTTAAAATTGCGAAATCGCTCGATGCGTCTTGGAACACAACTGGACGATAATTGATTTGGTTTTCTTTTGACATAATAATTTATCCATTAATTAATGTTATTGGCCTATTTTCAAATGCTCTCAAGATTCGTCAATCAAAAGTTTACTGCATTAAAAAATAATCAAGATGGGGATTTTACTGCAAACCCCCATTCTTTGCAAATTTTTCAGCAGTTTCTCAATTGATTATCCCTTCATCATCTGGAAAAACTCGGCATTTGTCTTTGTCTCTCTCATGCGCTCAAGCATAAATTCTGCCGCTTCAATCTCATCCATCGGATGAATCAACTTACGAAGAATCCACATTTTTTGAAGTTCTTCCGGCGCCATCAATAATTCTTCACGGCGAGTTCCTGAACGATTCACATTAATCGCCGGGAAAATACGTTTTTCTGCAATACGACGATCTAACTGAATCTCTGAGTTACCCGTTCCTTTGAACTCTTCAAAGATCACTTCATCCATTTTCGAACCCGTATCCACCATCGCGGTTGCAATAATGGTTAAGCTACCACCATTTTCAATATTACGTGCCGCACCAAAGAAACGCTTTGGACGATGAAGCGCATTTGCATCCACTCCCCCAGAAAGTACTTTTCCTGATGAAGGAACCACCGTATTATACGCACGCGCTAAACGTGTCATTGAATCGAGAAGAATCACCACATCACGACCATGTTCTACTAAACGACGCGCTTTTTCGATCACCATTTCTGCCACTTGGACATGACGAAGTGCTGGCTCATCAAAGGTCGATGCTACCACATCCCCTTTTACAAGGCGCTGCATCTCTGTCACTTCTTCAGGACGTTCATCAATCAAAAGTACAATGAGATACGCTTCTGGATGATTAATCGCAATAGATTGTGCAATATTTTGCATCATAATGGTTTTACCCGCTTTTGGCGGTGCCACAATCATACTACGCTGACCTTTTCCAATCGGCGCCACGATATCAATTAACCTTGCTGTGATATCTTCACTCGAACCATTACCTAATTCCATTTTTAATGGTTCATCAGGATGCACCGGCGTTAAGTTTTCAAACGCAATTTTACGGCGATTTTTCCCAATTGGCTCGTAGTTCACTTCATTGATCTTCACGAGCGCAAAGTATTTTTCATTATCTTTTGGCGCGCGAATAACCCCCGAAACCGTATCACCAGTACGAAGATTAAAACGTCTGATCTGAGATGGACTAATATAAACATCATCAGGTCCTGCTAAGAAAGAGCTGTCAACTCCTCGTAAAAAGCCATAACCATCATTCAAAACTTCAAGAACACCATCTCCAATCACTTCGCCACCTTTATTGGCTTGTTCTTGTAAAATGGCGAAGATAAGCTCATGTTTTTTAGCGCGCATCAAACCTTCAATATTAAGTTCTTCAGCAATAACAACTAATTCCTGAGCCGTTTTCTGTTTTAATTCTGTTAGATTCATAGATTGATTTTATTAAAAGTATAAGAAAGGTTTCTAAACGTGTTTAGAATGTAAAAGAGGATATTTGTGGATAATGGGCATTGTTTTGTTGATGACCTTGCCCCTGCATTTCCTTAAAAGCCGTCGTATTTTCCTTCAGGCTTACTCAAAAATAGAAATGGAAGAAGAATGTAATTCTCAAAAGTTTATTCTTTATCGGCTGATCCTGCAACTTTATTTCGATATTTCACAATCATAGCCTTTAAAATTTCGATCCCAATCGGCAAAGCAGAGACAAAAACAATCCCCAAGACGATTAATGAAAAGTTCTCTTGTACGATCGGTGCCGTCCCAAAGAAAAAGCCCGCACCTAACATGCTCGCCGTCCACAATAACGCGCCAGAGATATTATAGAATCCAAAACGGCGGTAACACATCGTGCTCGCACCGGCGACAAAAGGTGCAAAAGTTCTCACGATCGGAATAAACCGTGCCAAAATAATGGTTTTTCCGCCATGACGCTCGTAAAACTCTTCCGTTTTACGCAAATATTTCAATTTAAAAATCTTCGCATCTTCCTTAAAAGGTTTAATGCCGAGCTTCTTGCCGATCTGATAATTCACAGCATCACCAACAATTGCCGCAATCAATAACGTGAAAAAGAGGATCCAGATATTCATTAATCCCATTGCCGCTAATGCGCCGGCGGCAAATAGCAGCGAATCGCCCGGCAAAAAGGGCGTGACAACTAAACCTGTTTCGCAAAAGACAATCAAAATTAAAATCGCATAG
This sequence comes from Candidatus Ignatzschineria merdigallinarum, assembly GCA_019113305.1. GTDB lineage: Bacteria > Pseudomonadota > Gammaproteobacteria > Cardiobacteriales > Wohlfahrtiimonadaceae > Ignatzschineria > Ignatzschineria merdigallinarum. The sequence continues at coordinate 12,847 of DXHP01000200.1, forward strand.
ATCCACGCGCCATATTGCGCCACGATCACTTCTAAATAATCATCAATATGAAGAAAAATATCGACGACTTGCATCAACCAATCCATGAAATACCTCTAAATTACTAATGTGAACGATCGATGAAGATTCGCCCTATATTGATCATAAATATCCAATTGCTATCTTAAATCTCGTTTTTCTCGAGCGATCTCAATTTCAAATCCTGCAAGCGCCAACATTGATCCATTTTCCGTGCTAGCGAATTATCGTGCGTCACAACAATTAATGCCGTTCCCACTTCATCATTAATCTCGCACATCAGATCAAAAATCGCATGCGCATTCTCTTCATCTAAGTTTCCTGTCGGTTCATCTGCCAATACCGCGGAAGGTTTTGTCACAAGCGCCCGAGCAATCGCCACGCGCTGTCTTTCACCGCCAGAAAGCTTACCAGGATGATGCGTTAAGCGATGGGATAATCCCACACGTTCTAAAAGCACTTCCGCTTCGCCGCGCGCTTCTCGAATATCTCGCCCACCAATCACTAGTGGCAAAGCCACATTATCTAGCGCCGAAAACTCCGGCAAAAGATGATGAAACTGATAGATAAATCCCAGATATTCATTACGCAGATAACCACGTTTGGCTTCCGATTCACGATTAAAATGATGTCCATTGAGGTAGATATCACCGCTTGTGGGTTTATCTAATCCAGAAATCACATGCATTAACGTACTTTTTCCGGCACCAGAAGCCCCAATGATCGCAATACGATCGCCCTTTTTAATCGTGAAGCTTAGCTCTTTAAAGATCGTAATTTCATGCTTTTGATCGACAAAGGATTTAGAGATATTTTGCACATCTAAGACGATATTACTCATAACGAAGCGCCTCCGCCGGTTGTGTTCTCGATGCTTTCCATGCCGGATAGAGCGTCGCAATACTTGCTAAAATAAAGGCGATGCCGGCAATCGTTGCGACATCAGAAAAGAGTACAATCGATGGAATTTCAGAGATCGGATAGATACTTGGCTCAAAGAGCGTCTTTCCGACTAATCCTTCAATCCATTTCACGATATCTGCCACATTAAAGGCGATTAATAAGCCCAAAATAATGCCAATTGCTGCACCAAAGAAACCAATAAAGGTACCTTGCACCATAAAGATTGCCATAATCTTTCTCGGCGGCATCCCCAATGTTCGTAAAATCGCGATCTCTGATTGCTTCTCTGTGACTACCATTACCAGCATCGAGACAACGTTAAAAACCGCAACGGCAACAATCAAGCTCATAATAAGAAACATCGAGATCTTCTCAATCTCGATCATTTTAAAGAGTGCCGCAAATTGATTGACCCAAGTATAAACAGCGTAATTTTCAGCGATTTCTGGCTTAACTTGTAGATAATAAGCCGTTTCCCGCGCTTTCATCGGATCATCTAATTTTAGGCGAATCCCTGTCACAGCATCTTGGGGCACGCGATAGAGAATGCCGGCATCTTTCATCGTCACGAAAACATGACTAATATCGTATTCATAAACGCCAGCTCTAAAAAATCCCGCGACTTTTAATCGTTTCATTCTTGGGGAAGCACCGGCAACGGTGACATTGATATCAGATGTCACTAATGAAATATAGTCGCCAATATTCACCCCTAAACGATTCGCCATATCTCGGCTAATCATCACACTAAACGGCGATTCATTTAACACTGCAAATGTGCCAGCTTCATACTGTCCGGCAGTTTCATTCCAAATAGTAATACTGTCGGCAATTGGAGAAACATTAGGTTCAAAGAGCGGATCAATGCCGTAAACTTTTACCGGTAACATCGTCCCTGAAACATTAATGAGTCCTTGCCCTTCAATAAAGGGGGCGCTACCAACCACATTTTCTTGCTGATCGGCAATGGTCATAATTGGTTGCCAATCTTCAATATGTCCCTTCTCATCGCTCAGAATTTGATTATGAAAAGCCATGGCAATACTACGCTCTGCAACCTCTTTCTGGAAGCCATTCATCACTGAAAGCACCACAATCATCGTCATCACACCGAGCGCAATACCGCCAATGGAGACAAATGAGATAAAAGAGATAAAATTATTTTTCCGCTTTGCAGCGGTATAACGTAAACCAATAAATAGCGGTAAAGGTCTAAACATAATCACTCATTCGTTAGCTAAGTAAGAGAGTTAGTATAAAGGAATCAAGCAAGTTATTAAGGTTTTTCTATAAATTTTCCTTACCATCCTGCAATCGCCCTTTCTGAAGTCAACATTGAAAAAATGTCACCCAAAAACTCAAACCCCGTATCACTGTTCCCATCAGGATTACCAAATCGGAAAATTACGCTCCGCAATAATATTTTTCATCACGATTGTCGATGTTAAACGCAAAATACTCGGAATCTTTGAGAGTTTCTGATCATATAATTTCTGAAAGTCTTCTAAGCTTTCCGCAACCACATGCAGCATATAATCTGGATCACCAAACAGACGCTGCGCTTGCACAATCTCCGGAATTTCAATTAACGCATTTTCTAAGCGCGCAATCGAATAGTTGTCGCCCGTTTTTAATTGAATAAAGACAATGGCGGAGAACTGTAAGCCGATTTTGCGCGGATCTAGCTGCGCCGAATAGCCTTGAATCGCACCAGTATCTTCCAATTGCTTCACACGCCGATGACATGGCGATAGACTTAAACCCACATGATTGGCCAAATCTGTGATCGACATTCGACCATCTCTTTGCAGCGCCGAAAGAATTTTTTTATCTATTGTATCCATATAGAAGATTCCACCAATAAACCTGACAAAAACAAGTAACTTTGAAAGAAAATTCTATCAAATAAGGGTTATTATTCCTATCGTTTAGACTTCTATTAGAAGATTTTTCCAATTTTTAAGTACATTTTAGAAAAAGAGAGTTTATTGAGATGGATTTTGGCATTTTACTCACATTTTGGACCGTATCCTTCCTTTTCGTAATAACTCCCGGCGCGGATTGGGCTTATGCGATCTCTGCCGGAATCCGAGGAAAAGTTGTTCTACCCGCCGTTTCTGGAATGCTAATGGGGCATTTTTTAGCAACCGTTGTTGTCGCGCTTGGTGTCGGCGCACTCATTGCAAAAAGCCCGATGATTATGATCACTATTACGCTATTTGGCGCGGCCTATCTACTCTGGCTCGGCATTGGTTTAGTTCGTTCGCCTTCTCGCCCTAGCGAAGCTTCAATTGCGGAAATAGGTACTTCTAAAAGCTGGGCGATTAAAGGCTTCTTTGTCAGCGGCTTAAATCCCAAAGTATTACTACTATTTTTAGCACTATTACCGCAGTTTACAGATCCAAACTCTTCCTGGGCGCTCTCCATTCAGCTCGTATTATTAGGGCTGATCCATATCGCCAGTAGTTTTATTGTCTATTCACTCGTGGGATATGGCTCACAAACGGTGTTACAAACACGCCCTTTAGCCGCAGAGATCATCAGCCGTATCTCCGGCATTTTAATGGTGGTGATTGCCGGATTACTAATTTTTGGGCAAATAAAAGATCATTGGTTTTAACAACTCATATTTAAATGACTGATATACCATCCAAAACAGTTACCCATTAGCACTATTATGGCTTTGTAATAATATTACTGATTTAAATTAAAGCTCTTTTCAAAGACGATATATCGCTGGGGAGAATGTTTACGCGATTATATCAATCGCTTGCCAACAATTGTCACTAAGATTCTTAAACTAAACGGGCTATAACTTCCATATCAAAGCGCACCATAACGGCTAACACACAACCACAAAAAAGCCGTAATTCATTTAAATTACGGCTACTGAATCATGACAATTCTCTACTAGATCGTTAATTGTGGTGTCTCTTCTGTTTCCGTTACTTCACTAAATAGCGCTTCGAGTTCGGGCAATGCCGGCAACTCTTTTAAGGATTTAAGATTCAAGTCATCTAAAAACTGTTCTGTTGTCGCATAGAGCATCGGCCTTCCTGGCACTTCTTTGCGTCCGACGACTTTTATCCATTCCCGATCTTCTAGAGTTTTAATAATATTCCCGCTCACCGCAACCCCGCGGACGGCTTCAATATCACCGCGCGTTACTGGTTGTTGATAAGCAATCAGCGCCAACGTTTCAAAAAATGCCGTACTGTAACGCTGTTGTCTTGCTTCAAAAAGTTTACCAACCCATGCTGAAAATCGCTCCGGCACTTGAAAACGCCAACCAGAAGCGACTTCCACTAACTCAATGCCACCAGCAGCTTTGCGATATTTTGCTTCTAATTCAAACAGCGCGCGAATTATCTCGCTCTCGGCATACGTTTCCTCTTCTAAAATCGCGAGGATTTCACGCAATGAGAGTGGCACTTCCGAAGCCATTAAGATTGCTTCTAATAACGTGGATAATTCTAAATCCGTCATAACTTGTTCGTTCATTCTATTAATGCTCTATGAGATTCTCTTGATGTTTAATCGATACGACTGCAATTCATCAATTATTTTACGACAGGAATCGCACTTAAGGAGAGCAGCCTTTGACCAGATAACGCAAAAGCGACACGACGAATCGCATTCCAAGGATTCTCCTTAATTTGCCCTTTAATCGCACCATCAATCTGAACGATCATCTTCATCACATTTTTCCAAGTACGAAGATTAAGGCGCGATAATGCTTGCTGATAAAGTGGTTGTTTATTGCGCCAAACTTTCGATAACACTTGCGACATATTCTTGCCATTATTAAGCTCTAATAGCATCTCGCCTAATGTGGAGATCTCTTTTTGCAGTAAGTAATTGACGAGCGTTGCAGCTTCGCCTTCTTCTTCAAAAGCAGTAATAATACGATTAATTCGCAGAATATCCCCTTCTAAGATGGCATCACTTAGATCAAAAGCAATAAACTTCGAACTCTGTGTTAAAGCACTGCGAAGATCCTCTGCTGAAATCATCTGATCCCCATAATAGAGAGCAAGATAATCAAGCTCCTGAATCACCGAGAAGAGATTGCCTTCATTGTTTTGCGCTAAAAGATCCACCGCATCTTTTTCGAGCCTTAAACCGCGCAGTTTCGCTTCATTAAAGATCCACCCCGGATATTCATGCACTCTTGGTGGATAGAGAATCGACACAATCCCGACTTGATCAATGGCTGTTACCCATTTCGCTTTCTGCTGCGCCGCTTTTAATTGCGGCGTAGAAATTAAGAGAAACAGATCCTCTAGTGGATTTTCAAAATAGGATTCGAGCGCCGTTTGTGCTTTTTTATCCGGCACATTATTAAAACGTAACTCAATAATCTTCTGTTCAGAGAAAAGGGATAATGATTGCGTCGCACTCATAAAGTTATTCCAATCAAATTTGCCATCTACTTCAAATAGCTCTCGTTCATTGAAGCCATTTTCACGACAAAATGCGCGCGCTTGATCCGCAAGGCTTAATGAGAGATAAGGCTCATCCCCTGCAACTAAGAGCGCAGATACTCTTGATGCATGATTCCGCAGCGCGGGGATCACTTCATAGGAATTTAACCGCATATTGATTCTTTTAACTCCTCACAAAACAAGTGGCTTAAGTATACACGTCTTCTTAAAGCGAGGTCTATGCTTTACTTTCTTGCATATTAGTTGCATGATTTTTATCAGGAAAGTCACACCATTGAGATCAATCACCATTATTCTAACGATATTCGTTAACAATGATTTTAAGAATATTTTCCCATGAAAACGGTATGTTACATGCAATCAAAATAATTGCGTGCTATCTTTGACATAATTAGCACTATACAAGCCGCGAGCTTTAAGCTACAAATATGCAATATACCAATACTAATAATAGGTTAAATACTCGTTGTTCCTGATCAATCCAATAAGGAGGATGATTCACTATGAAGAAGAAATTTGGACTTAAAAATTTATTAATGGTTACCGCACTATCGACACTACTCGTAGCATGTGGTGATGATAAAGCCGCAGATACTAATGATACAGCAGCGAACGCGGATAAACTTGAAACCCGCTTTGTGACGATTGCGACCGGCGGTTCATCAGGCCCTTATAATATTATTGGAACAACGCTTGGTCAGGTTTATTCTAAAACCTACGGCGTAAACTCTAAATCACAATCAACCGGCGCATCTATTCAAAACGTCAACCTTGTGAATCAAGGGAAAGCAGAGATGGCACTGACGATGAGTGATGTTCTAAGCCAAGCAATTGCTGGCGAAGGTTCATTCCCAGAAAAAATTGATAATGTGGTGCAAGTTGCAGCGCTCTATCCCAACTATGTTCAGATCGTCACCTCCAAAAAATCGGGCATCAAAACAATGGATGATCTCCGCGGAAAACGTGTTGCTGTGGGTGATTTAAACTCTGGTACTGAAATGAATGCGCGCGCGCTTCTTCAAGGTCACGGCATTACTTATGATGATCTTCGTATCGACTATTTAGGGTTCTCTGAAGCGGTTGATGCACTTCGTGGTGGTAAAATTGATGCGGCAGTTCTCACCAGTGGCTTACCCAATGCTTCTATCATGGAACTTGAGCAAGGCTTTGATCTTCAACTCGTAGAGATCAGAAAACCAATGGTTGATGAAATCGCGCAAGATCAATCATACTTCTTATCCGCAGAGATCCCCGCAGGTACTTACGGCAATAGCGAAGCGATTCCAACCGCGATTATCGTTAACGCATTAGTCGTTCGTAAAGACTTAAGTGAAGATGATGTCTATAAACTGACAAAAACATTCTTTGATAGCTTAAATGATCTTTCAAACGCACATCAAGCGGCAAAAGGGATCTCTCTTGAAAACGCTCAAAAAGGCTTAGTAGCACCGCTCCACCCTGGCGCGAAAAAATACTACGATGAGCAAGCAGCAAAATAATATCATCAACCTTTATGCACAAATGACATAAAGGTTGTTTAGCTGCAATCTGTCTATTCAGATGAAATCATTAATCATTGAAACGCCTTTGTTTGTGATAAATATCCACTCACAAGGCGTTTCAAAATTTCATCAAGACGTCATTGTTACCATCTCATCACCCTAAAACTTTAATACCCACTTTTAATAGACCATTTTCTCATCGTCTATCCGTACTCATGTGCGATATTAAAAATAGAATAATAATATGAACAGAACCGGCTAACAGCCGAATTTGGGGGAGTTCATCATGAAGCCATTTTTAAAGATTAAACCGTTATTATTACTGGGATTCATCTCAACCTTACTCGTTGCTTGTGGCGATAATAATGAGACGAATAATCAATCTCAAAAATTAGAGACAAAGTTTGTCACGATTGTCACCGGCGGCGCATCTGGTCCTTACAGTATTTTAGGAACCACGTTAGGTCAGATCTACACCAAAACATATGATGTAAATTCCAAAGCCCAATCAACTGCGGCATCTATTCAAAATTTAAATCTTATTCACCAAGGCAAAGCAGAAGTTGGTTTTGCGATGAGCGATGTTTTAAGCCAAGCGATGACTGGATCAGACGCTTTTCCAAAGCCATTAGATAATGTTGCGCAAATTGCGGTGTTATATCCTAATTATGTGCAGATTGTAACCTCCAAAAAGTCCGGCATTAAAACTATGGATGATCTGAAAGGTCGCCGCGTTTCTGTGGGAGATCTCAACTCTGGCGCTGAGCTAAACTCTCGCACACTCCTCAATGGTCATGGCATTACTTATGATGATTTAAAAGTCGATTTTCTCGCCTATACAGAAGCAGTCGATGCCCTCAAAGGCGGCCGACTCGATGCCGCAATTTTAACTAGCGGTTTACCCAATGCCTCGATTTTAGAGTTAGAGCAAGGCTTTGATCTTCAACTCGTAGAGATTCGCAAACCAATGGTGGATCAAATCACACAAGATCAAGATTACTTCATCTCAGGAGAGATTCCCGCCGGCACTTATAATAATCTTGAAGCTGTTCCTACAGCAGTGATTGTCAACGCATTAGTGGTTCGTAAAGATCTAAGTGATGCCGATGTTTACCAGCTAACGAAAACATTTTTTGAGAATCTCTCAACGCTTTCTAACGCGCATCAGGCTGCGAAAGATATCTCCTTAGAGAATGCGCAAAATGGATTAATCGCGCCCTTACATCCTGGCGCAAAACAATATTACGATGAACAACAACGCTAGCAAAACTCGATATTTATGGATTGCGGCCATTCTTATCATCGCGGCAATCTCTATTATCATATCTGTTAAAAAAAATGATTTTACGATCATCCTTCATGAGGGAACATCCTGCAAAATTAAAGAGCCGACATTTTCCCTCTCATGGATTCACTCTGTGGACAAAACACCGTGGATTGAACAATATCAACGTAGCAATCACGGTTTTATCTTAACGCACTCCATTTTTAGGACTTTTGGTGCGGGCGTTCCCCACGATGGCAAAGTTCTTGAAAGTCATGATGGAATGATTCACTACGAAATGAATCAGCCCATCGCTGAGATTAATTGGGTGATTGATCGAGAGGTTCAATCCACCATAATCCTGCCCCAACAACATTCTTGGAAAATTTATGAAAATTCTCCGCGTTTTAGCGAAGTACAAATTCGCAATCAACCCTTAAATTTTTGGCAACGTTTATTAATAAGGAACTGTCATGAGACACAATGATGCTGAACCCTACAAAATCGAAGAAGCTGTTCCCGCAGACACGGAACAGATTTTAGAAAAATTTGATAGGGAATCGATCGTCAGAACACCGAGTAGCAAGTATTTACGCTACTTCATCTCCTGTTTTGCAATTTTTTATTCCCTCTTCCATTTATGGACCACTTACAATCCCATGCCGGAATTACTCTATCGCGCCACGCACGTTTCCGTGGGAATCGCGTTAGTCTTCTTAATCTATCCGGCATATCGTTCACAGCGCCGAGATCAAGTCGCTTGGTTCGATTGGATTTTAGTCGTGCTCTCTTTCGTCTCACTTGCTTATCTCTTTAAAGAATATAATGCGATCGCCACTGTGCGCGGCGGCATGGCAAATGATACTGATATTATGATGTCGATGATGACAATCGTCTTAGTCATGGAAGCCGCTCGCCGAGTAATGGGCATGATCTTGCCAGTACTTGCTGCGATCTTCCTTGCTTATCCGTTTATCAGTGATATGAGTTTCATGCCGAGAATCCTCCAAACTCGTCCTTTTGATTTAGGCGATATTTTCGGACATCTCTATATCACAACGGAGGGCTTATACTCTTCAGCAGTCGGCGCTTCTGTCTCCTTTATCTTCCTCTTCATTCTTTTCGGCGCGTTCTTAAACAAGTCCGGAATGGGACAACTCTTCAATGATTTAGCATTAGCACTTGCAGGACATAAACAAGGGGGACCTGCAAAAGTAGCCGTAGTTGCCAGTGGTTTCATGGGAAGTATTAATGGATCAGCAGTTGGTAACGTTGTCGGAACGGGTGTTTTCACAATTCCAATGATGAAAAAAGTCGGTTATAGCAAAAACTTTGCCGGCGCAGTTGAAGCAAGTGCTTCCGTCGGTGGACAGATCTTACCGCCTATCATGGGTGCCAGCGCCTTTATCATGGCTGAAACCACGGGGATTTCTTACGGAACAATTGCTCTTGCGGCACTTTTCCCAGCACTCCTTTACTATCTTGGCGTGATTGCTCAAGTACACTTTAGAGCAGGAAAAGATAACCTCAAAGGCATTCCGAAAGCGGATCTTCCCCGCGTTAAAGAAGTCCTAAAAGAACGTGGACATCTCTTAATCCCAATCTTTGCACTGGTCTATTTCCTTGGAAATAACGTTCCGATCGCATTTGCGGCATTTTACACCATTGGAATTGCCATTGTTGTGAGCCAATTCCGTAAAGCAACGCGCATGAGTATTAAAAATATTCTAGAAGCGTTGGAAGATGGTGCAAGACAATCTCTCTCCGTCATGGCGGCTTGTGCGGTGATCGGCGTTGTCATTGGCGTATTAAGCTTAACATCGGCGGCAACTGAGCTCATCGGTTCTATCACTGGAACTGGCGAGGGCATGTTGTTAGTAACCTTATTCTTAACCATGATTGCCTCAATGGTTTTAGGAATGGGTTTACCCTCCATTCCGGCATATATTATTACGGCAACGATTGCGGCTCCAGCATTAGCAAACATCGGAATTCCTACCATCGTTGCGCATCTCTTTGTCTTCTATTTCGGACTCTTTGCCAATATCACACCACCAGTTGCGTTAGCATCATTTGCCGGTGCCGGTATTGCCGGCGGCGATCCGATGAAAACCGGTTGGCAATCACTTAAACTCTCTGTAGCAGGATTCATTGTTCCGTTCATGTTTGTTTATAATCCGGCAATGTTAATGATCGATACAACAGGTTTACCAATGAATGCGACAGAGTTCCCGATGCCGCCAATCTTCGATATGATCAGCATTACGATCACTTCTATCATTGGTATTATTGCACTAAGCTCTGCCGTTGAAGGTCACTTCAAGATCGATTTCAGCTTTATCGGTCGTATTATTTTAGCCGCCGGCGCTTTAATGCTCGTCATTCCTGAAACCATCACAGATATTATTGGTGCGGTCATCGTCTTAACGATCATGATCATTAATGCAAAGAAAATCCCTTTAAGCATTATTAATAAAAAAGCCGCAACGTCATACTGATCCATCAAAGATGGCATTGAATCTGCTGTGGACTGATATTTTTATACCAATCCGCAGCAATCTACAACGGCTTCATCAGTAGTGATGAAGCCGTTTTTTTTATGATCGCTTTTCTCAATACCTCAAATTTCTGGAGCTATCAATGATCAATACCACACGAGTCTTACACAATATCGAAACCCTCAAAACCTTTACAGATCCGATGCTGCCCTATACTCGCCGAGCGTTTAGTGAAGAATATCTCCGCGGCCGGCAATGGTTAATGCAAGAGTTACAGCAGTTAGGTTTATCGCCTACTATTGATAATGCCGGAAACCTACGCGCCTCGCTGCAAGGAAAAACGGATGAAACACTCTATTTTGGTTCTCATAGCGATACCGTTCCTGCAGGCGGAACACTCGATGGCATATTGGGCATCGCAGCTGGTTTAGAAGTCTTACGTTACTTTGTAGAACAAAAGATTACGCCCCATAAAACGCTCGAATTTATTGACTTCATTGCCGAAGAGACGACAGATTGGGGATTATCTTGCATTGGAAGTCGAGCCTTAACTGGGCATTTACAAGCGAGCGATCTAGAACTGCTGCATCCACAAACACAAGAGCGTCTCAGTGATGCGATAACGCGCATGGGCGGAAATCCGTCACAAGGTCTACCACAACTCACATCTTCTGATAAAAATGCATTCATCGAACTTCATATCGAGCAAGGTCCTGTATTAGAACATGAGCAAATTGAGATTGGTATCGTCACTCATATTGTAGGAATCACTCGTCTTAAAATCACCTTCAATGGCATGAGTAACCACTCAGGTACGACACCGATGAATCTACGACAAGATGCTCTGACGATGGCCGCGCATGCAATTATTCACACGCAACATATTGCCACTAAAATCGCTAAAAATGCAGATGATCGCCAACATTACTTCGTTGCCACCGCCGGTCATATTCAAAACTTTCCTAATGCTATTAATGTTATTCCTGGTAAAGCTGAATTGATCATCGATATTCGTACGACCGATCACACATTTACCGAGCAGTTTTTAGAGCAACTAACCCAAAATCTCGCTCCCTTTAAAGCACATTACGCCGTACAAATTTTGAGTCAAACTGCGCCCGTTCCACTTGATGCTGAGCTGGTTCAGTTGTGTCAGACAATCGCTCAAGACCAACAAATCTCTACCTTAAAAATGACTAGCGGCGCAGGTCACGATGCCGCATTTATGGCAAGTATTGCTAAAACGGTGATGATTTTCATTCCAAGTATTGCCGGCATTAGCCATAACCCTCAAGAGAAAAGTAGCGACCATCATATTATCGTAGGTTGTAAAGTGTTCTTTTTACTAATATTTAAGCTTGCACTCTCGGATAACTCCCGTTAGATTTACATAAGATAACAAATAATAAGATGATAAAAATCGAGTCCTACAACCGCTGAAAAAGACTCGACCATTAAGTGAGGAGAAGAGATGACGCCTTTAGAAGTTTTGCAATCATGGAAAGATGAAGCACGCGATATTCGCCGAACCATTCACCAACATCCGGAATTAGGATTTGAAGAGCAACATACACAAGAAACGGTTGTGCAGTTACTACAATCATATGGTGTAGACTCTATCGACACATCCTTTGCAAAAACTGGAGTAATTGCGACAATCCAAGGAGATCATGCAGGTAAAACGATTGGGCTTCGGGCAGATATTGATGCACTCCCTATCCAAGAAGATAATACTTTTTCCCATAAATCGACTTTAGTCGGAAAAATGCATGCTTGTGGTCACGACGGTCATACCACGATGCTCCTCATGGCTGCCAAATACCTTGCCACTCACCGGAATTTTCACGGTAAAGTGGTGCTCTTTTTCCAACCTGCTGAAGAAGGGCGCGGCGGTGCAGAAGCGATGGTTGTCAAAGAGAAAGTCTTAGAGCGATATCCTGTTGATGCCATCTATGCAATGCACAACTGGCCGACATTAGCAGCAGGAAAATTTGCCATTAAATCAGGAAGTATTATGGCAAGCTCTGATCGGGTTTTTATCCGCATCACTGGCAAAAGTGGTCATGCAGCGCAACCTCATAATACTCAAGATCCGCTTTTAGTGGCCACCCATATTTATCAAGGCATTCAAGGTTTAGTTGCAAGAACCATTGAGCCGACGGAATCTCTCGTTGTCGCCATTACGCAAATGCACTGTGGAGAAACCACTAATGCTATTGCCGGTTATGCCGATATGGCAGGCACTATTCGCACACATAATGAAGCGATTCGTGCAGATATCTTACAAAAACTCCAGGTACTCGTGCCGCATATGGCAGAGGCTTTTGGCATGACCGCAACCATTCGATTTGGTGAGATTAGCCATCCTGTAACGGTCAATACGCCAATCGAAGCAGAGAGAGCCATTGCCGTAGCCACGAAGCTCGTTGGTGCAGAAAATGTCGTTCTTGATATTTCTGAGCAGATGACCAGTGAGGATTTCGCCTTCTTTTTAGAAAAAGTCCCAGGTTGTTATCTCTTTATTGGAAATGGTACGCAAGAGAACCAATCTATCGGACTACATAATAGTCATTACGACTTTAATGATGATATAACACCGCTCGGTGCAAGTTTCTTAGTAGAGACCGTTCTCTCCTATGCCAAATAATGCCTCTTTTCCTATTCACCATCACTGATCAACATAAGGAATAGAAACCGTCACACATTCATCGAAAAATATGCCTATGTCCGGTTGATATCCATATCCACAATCGCCCCATTCATCATTCTCTCAAAAGAATGGTCGGGAATTATAGAATCACACAATCTTAAAAATAATTACAACACCACGCCTATCTTCGATAACTCGAATGATTTATCACGTCAAATTGTGATCTACAACTCAACTCGACAGGCTCTTTGAGTCTTATTTGTCGTCTTTTTTACAAGCTCTCTTTAACTGAGCTAGAGGATTTTTTATGCATAAAAAAACTTGGTTTGATCGTATTGAGTCGATCGGAAACAAGATTCCCAATCCACTGTATCTCTTTATGATTTTATGTCTTATTATTGCCGTGATTTCCGCCATCATGAGCAGTATGAATTTAAATGTCATTCATCCCGTATCTGACGAAGCGGTACATATCCGCAATCTCATCAGCGGAGAGGGCTTAGTCTATATCCTACAATCGACCGTCAGTAATTTTATTAACTTTAAACCGCTAGGATTAGTCTTATGCATGATGATTGCCGTTGGTTTAGTACAAGAGGTTGGATTAGCCGATGCCGCCATTAAATCCCTCTTATTAAATGCTCCACGCCGCTTTGTCACTGCATCTATCTTTATCGTCGGAATTGTGGGGAACTTAGCATCGGATGCCGCATTTGTACTCGTGCCGCCGCTTGCTGGCATTATCTTTGCCGCAACACGCCGAAATCCCGTGGTCGGAATCTGTGCAGGTTTCGTTGCTGTTGCCGCAGGATTTACCGCAAATATCTTTATTGCCGGAACAGATGTTCTTCTCTCAGGCATTACCAATGAAGCCTCCGCAACAATTGGCGGATCGGAGATCACGCCAGCAGCAAACTGGTACTTCATGCTCCTATCAGTGCCATTTTTAACCATTATTGCCACATGGATTACCGAGAAAGTGATTGAACCCCGTTTTCCTGTAGAGCAAGACTTTGGCACCCATGCCGAATCAGAAAGTCATAAATATACAGTCGCTCCTCAAGCAAAACGCGCATTAAAAATTACGGCATTTTTTGCCATCGCCTTTATCTTATTATTAATCGCCACCATCTATCCTGAAAACTCCCCTTTAAGAAACAGTGAAGGCGGATTAGTGCCATCACCATTTCTCAATGGCATGATTCCGATTATCATGACTTTCTTTATTAGCTGTTCCATTGTCTACGGCATTTTTTCGGGTGCGATTAAAACATTTGAAGATCTGCCAACGCTTATGACCAATGCGCTCAAAAATGTTGGCGGATACATTGTGTTAGTCTTCTTTATCGCACAATTTATTGGTTGGTTTAACTGGACAAACTTATCCGTCTGGTTAGCGGTTTCGGGCGCTGATTATTTAGCAAGCGTGCAGCTCCCTAATATTGTCATGTTAGCGGCATTAATTATCCTTGCAGGATTGATCAATCTCATCGTCTTCAGTGGATCGGCGCAATGGGCGATGATGGCGCCGGTATTTGTACCGTTATTAATGTTACTCGGTATTGATCCTGATGCTATCCAAATGGCTTATCGAATTGGGGATTCTACAACCAACGTCATTTCACCGACAAATCCCTATCTCCCGATGATCTTAGCGTTAATTGCCCAATACAATGCAAAAATCCGATTTGGCACATTCTTATCTATCATGTTCCCGTATGCCTTAATCCTAATTATCACCTGGGGCGCGCTGTTCTTAACCTACTATGCCTTAGGATTACCATTAGGTCCGATGTAAATATTATCATTGAATTTAAAAAGCATTCGTTGCCACTATCGGCACAAAATGGATGCAAACATACTGATATTCAGATCTTAAATTCATGTCATTGATCAGCTCATTTGAAACTGATGTCACTCTAAAAAATCAAATCTAGATAATAAAATCTAGATCTATTCTTAAAGCCAAGTGGAGATAACGCTTGGCTTTTTTTATAAGATTTTCTCTCTCTTTTGCCGCATTCTGCATCATTTTCTATTTTTTACAAAAGAAGAGGTAATATCAAAAACTTGTTGAATAATCCCTTTAAGCCATTACTTGATAATTGAGAGCCTTCCTTTTGAATCATTATTCAAAAAAACAGAGAGTTGCATGCAACTATTGCAACAATTTGCGTATAGTGTTATCTTTTCGCTATATATTGCGAATTAAATAGATCTCATGGATTTCTAGCAATCATTATCTCAATCAATTTTATGAATTGATGTTTCTTGTTTAACTCATCGGTGGTTAAACAACGGATTCTTCCAATGTCATCGCTGCAACAACTGCATATCAGATGAACACTCAATCTAATAAGCTCACGATAGTAGCAAACCGTGCTTATTTATCACAATGACTTGCCAATAAAATGATATTAAACGGCAAGTAAATAACCCATTAAATAGTAACGATGATTGCAAGAAAATCAATATGATGCCTTCAATCACAAAGGAGTCTTTTGTATGGAAAATATTCCATTAAATGTGAAAACTGAAAATGATCAGGAGAAGAAAACACGCCTTAGACGTGTTGCCGCGGCAACCGTTGTAGGTTCTATGCTCGAATGGTATGACTTTTATCTCTATGCCATGATGGCATCCATTGTTTTCTCAAAAATATTTTTTAACCCCAATGATGAAAATGCAATGATCAAATCAATTGCGACATTTACCATTGGCTTTTTAGCAAGACCCATCGGTGGGATCATGTTCGGATGGTTTGGAGACCGTTTTGGTCGTAAACGCATGATGATTATCACTTTCTATCTTATGGGATTTTGTACAGTCGCCATTGGATTAACGCCCTCTTATCTAACGATTGGTGTTTGGGCTTCGGTGATCTTAATTTTTTTAAGAATCTGTCAAGGGATTGCGGCAGGTGCAGAACTTGCTGCGGCAGTGGTGACCTCTTATGAGCATGCGGATCCTAAACGTCGTGGTAGCCAAAGTGCATGGCCGGCATTAGGTTTGAACTTGGGATTACTCCTCTCTTCTCTAACCATCTATCTTTTAAGTCTAGGCGGTGATGAATTCTTAATTAATGGTGGCTGGAGAATTCCCTTTATCATGAGTTTTGCACTGGTTCTTGTGGGCGTTTGGGTTCGTAACCGCTTACCTGAAACACCAGAATTCACCAAGACAAATACGGCAGAGAAAAAAGAATCCACCGTTTCTAAATCGATCTTTAAAGAGCTCTTTACGGAGCACAAGCGCAGTTTAGTTGTTGTATTCTTTGTTGCAGCGGGTTACGTGGCATTAAGCTATATCTTCAAAACCTTCTCGATCGCTTACTTAACAGAATTCAAAAACTCACCGGCAAAAGTTTCATCATTAGCGGTCACCATTGCGAGCTTATTCGCCATCGTTGTCGTCCCAATCTCCGGCAGACTCTGCGATGCTTACGGCAGTAAAAAAGTCATTTTAGTAGGCGGCTTTATCTCTCTTCTATTTGCTTATCCATTTATGGCACTCTTAGAAACCGGAGAAAGTTTCTGGATCTGCGTTGCAATTGGTATTGGTACAGGATTCTTAGCGCCCTTAATGTTTGCGGCACAAGGCTCTTTCCTAAGCCGTCAATTCCCTGTTCATGTTCGTGCCACAGGTATTGGTATTGCGCGTGAAATCGGAACGGCAATCGCGGGTGGTTTCGCACCACTATTAGCATTATCCCTCGTGAAAAATTCACCAACAAACTCCATTACTGGCGTGGTTGTTATCTTAACGATTGCGGCTGTAATCGTGATTATCTCGGCATTAAGTGATCAAGGTCGCCGCTTTACCACAGCGATTAACTAATCACCTATCGTGGTATCAAGAGATGTAGAAATCTCAATTATCGCGCTAAAATGCCACAATCCGTCATAAAAAAGCCACTCCATTGAGTGGCTTTTCTTTTTTACGGGATAACAACTAAATTATTTATTATCTATTTCTTCAAAAAGTTATCTTTTAGCATCTTAAAGAAAGTACCACCTTCACCACCAATAATAGATTTTGCCGCATATAAAGACATGTTTTCAAAATTAGATGGCGTTGCATGAGGCGGGAAAATCAACTCTAAACGGCTGGTATGCACATCTAAGATTGCCGGACCCTCATGTGCTAAAAAGGCTTTCACAGCATCTTCTAATTCATGTGAGCCTTTCGCAGAAAAACCTTTCATGCCAATTGCATCTGCCATCTTAGCAAAATCAGGATTATGCAGATCGGTATAACTATTGACTAACCCATCAGCTTTCATCTCCAGTTCCACAAAATCTAACGCGCCATTATTGACAATAACGACTTTTACCGGCAATTTCTCTTGCACCAGCGTTAAGAGATCACCCATTAACATCGTTAATCCGCCGTCACCAGAGAGTGAAATCACCTGACGATTTGGATAGGCTTTTTGCAGTCCAATCGCTTGCGGCATCGCATTGGCCATCGTGCCATGCTTTAACGAAATTAAGGTTCGGCGCGTACCATGCGTTTGAAAGTGGCGTAATAACCAAACCGTTGATGATCCTCCATCTGCGGTCGCCAATGCATCTTTCTCCGCATATTCATTCAACAATTCCACCAAGTATTGCGGATGAATTAATCCTTCACTATCCGCAACCGCTTTCTTATCAAGCTTCTGCATACATTCTTGATGCAATGCCACATATTTATCTAAGAATTCAGTCGAAGTTTTCGGTTTCAGATAAGGTAATAATGCGATGAGCGTTTCCTGAATATGCCCAATTACACCGAGTTCAATGGCATGGCGAATGCCGAGTTTCTTCGCATCAATATCTACTTGGATAATCTTCGCATTTTTAGGGTAGAACTGTGACCAAGCAAAATCTGCCCCTAAAATGAGTAGCGTATCGCAATGCTCAATCATCTCATAACCCGACTTAATGCCCATCATGCCAGTCATTCCCACATTATAAGGGTTATTACCTTCGACAAAATCCTTGCCGCGAGAAGTATGCGCAATCGGGGCTTTTAATGTTTCACAGAGTTGCATTAACTCAGCATGCGCACCTTCACAACCCGCGCCGGCATAAATCCCCACTTTTTTGCCACTATTGAGGATCTCCGCCATCTTCAAAAGTTCACTATCAATCGGTCTCACTAGCGGTGCTTTCGGCTGATATTGCTGCATGATCGGCAAATCTTCTACTTCCGCCCCACTAATATCTGATGGCAAAATCACCACCGCAACGCCTTTTTCCGTTAATGCCGCCTGACAAGCACTCATTACAATACGTTTTGCTTCATGGGGATTCGTCACTTCTTCACAAAATACCGAGCAACCTTGATAGATCGGTTTATAATCCACTTCTTGCGGGAAATTCGTGCCTAAAACATCGGTCGGTAATTGGCTGGCGATTAATACCACTGGTGCACCATTACGATGACTTTCAAATAAACCGTTAATAAAATGTAAACTGCCCGGTCCACAAGAACCGGCACATGCCGTTAAATTCTTCGTCATAAAGGATTCAGCACCGGCAGCAAATCCGCCAACTTCTTCGTGCCGTACATGCACCCACTCAATATCACTATGATGGCGCATCGCATCAGTGACATCATTCAACGTATCACCCACAACGCCATAACAACGCTTCACCCCAAAGTTTTCTAAAGCTTCGACCACTATTTGTGCTACTTTTTTCTTCGCCATATTGCTTCCTTTCGATTATGCATCTGTTTCTTTCATTCGAAAAAATGCCGAACTTCTCGACAATTCGAGAGGATCAGCATTTCATCAATATTTTCTAGAAACTATTCTCAAGATCTCTGTTATTTCTTCAAAAAGTTGTCTTTCAACATCTCAAAGAAGGTATGTCCTTCTCCGCCTAAAATAGCTTTAGTGCCATATAACGCCATATTTTTATAGTTACTAAACTCTGTATGTGGCGGCCAAACAAGCTCTAATCGGCTCACATGTACATCTAATAATGCCGGACCATCGCAGTTTAAAAAGTCTTTTAAAACACCTTCTAGTTCATGAGAACCTTTCACGGTAAAGCCTTTCATCCCGACAGCTTCAGCGACTTTGCCAAAATCAGGATTATGCAGATCGGTATAACTATTGACTAATCCCTCCGCCTTCATCTCCAGCTCCACGAAATCGAGCGTGCCATTATTTAAAACAACCACTTTCACCGGCAATTTCTCTTGCACCAGCGTTAAGAGATCGCCCATTAACATCGCTAATCCCCCATCGCCGGACATCGAAATCACTTGGCGCTTAGGATACGCTTTCTGTAAACCGATCGCTTGCGGCATTGCATTGGCCATCGTGCCATGCTTCATCGATAGCAATGTGCGGCGTTGCCCATTCGTCTGAAAATGACGTAAAACCCATGCCATTGCCGATCCGGTATCGCCAGTAATCATCGCATCTTCGGTCGCATGTTGACTTAAAAGCTCCGCTAAATATTGCGGATGAATCAAACCTTCGCTATCGGCAACCGCTTTTTCATCTAATTTCGCCATTGCTGATTGATGTATTGCCACATATTTATCTAAAAACGCAGTTTCTGTTTTCGGCGTTAAATGTGGTAAAAGTGCGGTTACCGTATCCCGAATATTACCGATCACACCTAATTCAATCGCATGACGTAAACCTAATTTTTTCGGATCTAAATCCACTTGAATAATCTTGGCATTTTTAGGATAGAACTGTGACCAAGCAAAATCCGCGCCTAAAATCAGCAACGTATCGCAATCTTGAATCATCTCATAGCCCGATTTCACACCGAGCATTCCCGTCATTCCCACATTATAAGGATTATTGCCCTCTACAAAGTCTTTCGCGCGAGAGGTATGGGCAATCGGGGCTTTTAATGTTTCACAGAGTTGCATTAACTCAGCATGCGCACCTTCACAACCTGCACCGGCAAAAATACCGACCTTTTTACCGCTATTCAGAATTTCAGCAACTGCTCTAATTTCGTCGTCTACCGGTCTTACCAATGGCGCTTTTGGTTGGTATTGTTGCATGATTGGCAAATCTTCCACTTCAGTCGCACTAATATCCGATGGCAAAATCACTACCGCAACGCCATTTTCACTCAATGCTGCCTGGCATGCGCTCATCACAATACGTTTTGCTTCATGGGGATTGGTCACTTCTTCACAAAATACCGAGCAATTTTGATAGATCGGTTTGTAATCCACTTCTTGCGGGAAATTCGTGCCTAAAACATCGGTCGGTAATTGGCTGGCAATTAATACCACCGGCGCACCATTACGATGACTTTCAAATAAACCATTAATAAAATGTAAACTTCCCGGCCCACAAGAACCGGCACATGCTGTTAAATTCTTTGTCATAAAGGATTCAGCGCCGGCAGCAAAGCCCCCTGCTTCCTCATGGCGCATATGGACCCATTCGATTTGACTATGATGACGCATTGCATCGGTGACATCATTCAGCGTATCACCCACAACGCCATAACAACGCTTCACGCCATAATTTTCCAAAGCTTCAACCACAATACGTGCCACTTTTTTCTTCGACATATGCAACTCCAAATTGGTGTTAAGGAACAAGGATTTCTTTCATTATAATATTTTTAAATATATATAAATATAAGTAAATTAATTAATTGAATCGATTCTCTTATGACCATTAAAGATTCATGCTTTATTCAGGAAAATATTGATATACATTATGATTGATACAGATTAACAACGCTCATTCTCGCAAAAATAACGTGACATCAGTTTTAGATGATCATGTTAAAACTGATAATTTCTTAATTCTTTTAAATCCTTTAATGCTTCGATCAAATCCAAAGGTGTCATCGCATAATCATGAATTTTTAAATTTTTAGCCGCAATCGCGTGTGCTAAAACAGCTTGCGTTGCTGCCGTTAATGCGGAATAACCTTGCGCTAATAACGCCACGATCATGCCGGCTAACACATCTCCACTGCCACCCTTTGCTAAATGTGCCGTTCCTAAATCACAAATATATAACACGCCATTTTGCGCAATAATGGTATTCGCTCCTTTTAAAACTAAAACAGCTCGAAAGGCTTGTGAAAACTGGCGAGCTAACGTCAATCTTTGTCGCTGCACATCTGTAACGGAATACTCTCCCATGCCGGCGGATTGTAGTAAACGGCAAAACTCCTGAGGGTGCGGCGTTACAATACAATCTGCTTTTTCTTCCAATAAAGGCAATATCTCCGGCAATCCGAGGAGATCGGCATCTAATACCAAAGGATATCGCGCAATCTCCAGCAGATTAATGGATTGTTTTCCCAATCCCATTCCCGCTGCAATCGCCGTTGTTTTCGAAGATATTTCCGGCATTTGCATTATTTCTAACGGCTTATCGCCCTCTCCCACTAACGCCGTAATACCGGTACCAAAACGCATAGCTGCTTTCGCGGATAACAAGCTGGCTCCTGCTTGTTCCCCCTTGATAATCGTCGCAAATCCAAAAGAGCCTTTATGTGTATCTCTTTGTGTTCGCAAAGGCAGCCTAAGATCCTGTGCTTCTAAAAGATAAGTCGTCGTTTCATTTTCATACAATTGGCGGACAATCCCTAAATTCGCCACTTGAATCTTTCCCACACGATCCTTCATTAAATCTAAATAGAGAGATTCTTTCAAAGCGCCCATCGTCACAGTGTAATCAGCTATAAAAGCGGTATTTTCCATGCCTGTGGGGAGGTCTACTGCAATCTTAATTCCTTGAGCTTGATTGATCTGCGAAATCAATTCTTGCAACGAACTGGCTAATTCACCCTGCTGTGATGCGCCTAAAATAGCATCAATATAGATGTCGGCAT
>DXHP01000201.1 GCA_019113305.1 Candidatus Ignatzschineria merdigallinarum
TTCCAAGTTCTTTCATCATCTTCGCAAACGGATCTTCTTTCTCTGTAAAATCTACCATAAATGGCGCTTTAAACTGCTCTCTAGCAATTGTCGCTGTTGAACCTAAACCATCGATTAAGCCGATCTCTAACGCTTGTTCCCCATTCCAGATTAAGCCACTGTAGAGATCTGGATTTTCTCGCACATTGAGGCGCTTACCTCGTCCTTTTTCAACTGCATCAATAAATTGATCATGAACACCGATGAGCACTTCTTTCCAAAAAGTTGTTTCAATCGCATTTTGTGGTGAGAAAGGATCTAAGAAAGCTTTATGCTCGCCGGAAGTATAAACGCGGCGTTCAATGCCGACTTTATCGATCAATCCCACAAAGCCAAAACTCGCTGCCGTGACGCCGATTGAACCAACCAAACTCGCTTTATCCGCATAAATTTTATCCGTCGCCGCCGCAATATAATATGCGCCAGATGCGCCAATATCCTCGATTACGCTGACAATCGGTTTCTCAGGATAGATCATTCGTAAACGATTAATTTCATCATAAACATAACCACTTTGCACAGGCGAGCCACCTCCTGAATTGATTCGAAGCACGATTCCGACCACGCCAGCATCTTTATAAGCCCGCTGCATACCAGAGATAATACGCGCCGCACTAGCATCGGTATTATCCGCAATTTCGCCTTTCACATCGATCACCGCTGTATAGCGCGGCACGATATTGCCTTCATCATCAATCTGAATACCGCCACTTTTCAGGCTCTTATCCGCTAACAAACCTAAAACAATAAGAATAAATATCACCCCAAAAATCAACTTAAAAAAGATATTCCAACGTCTTTTTCGCCTTGCTTCAACCGTCGCGTTATTCAGCGCATCCGCTAATGTTTTCGTTAATAATGCCTGATCGATGTTTGATGATGGATAATGCGAAATCGCCTGTCCATCAAGCTGTGGCGGTCTTCCTTGAGATTGAAACTCACTCATGATAAATCCTCTTTATAAACTATTTTATTCATGAATATGGGACTATAAAATGACGAATAAACCCATAGTTTTTAATATTGCTTGTTATCGGCAAGCATAACGAATTATTAGGTTATATGCTGATAATTCTCACTTTGTCGGAAAAGCTTTTATCATGCCTTTCTTTTATCATGCCTTTTATTATAAAATTAGCTTGAAAGTATTTGGTTTACATCATTTTGTGAAAGCTGATGTGCGGCCGGGAAGAATGCTTGCAGCCTTTTACTAATCTAATGCCAGCTAGTTTACGCATCCACTTAAGCCGTAATTAACATCGAGTATTGCCTTAAAACCTTTGAACGATAATGTACGGCTTGCGAAAGTACTTGGGTACTTTCATCAATTTCTCGCCAATAGTAAACCGTTCTCACAACAATACCGACATCGAAACTACGATACAACTTCTCCTTGCCCTATCACAAAAGACTTTTACAACCGATTCTAGTAAAGCAGAATATTGGCAGATAAAAAAAGAGAAATGCGTCACCACATTTCTCTTTTCTATAAAAATTCAATGCCAAAACATCAACACCACCTTAACGGCGCGGCATTTTTCCTTTCAGGGAACGCATCATCTTACGAACGCCGCCACCTTTAAATTGTTTCATCATGCGTTGCATCTGATCGAACTCTTTTAAAAGTTTATGAACTTCTTGAATATTCACGCCCGAACCATCGGCAATACGTTTGCGGCGCGGCGCTTTAATGAGCTTATGATCTGCTCTCTCTGCCGGCGTCATCGAGTTAATAATCGCAATCTTCTGCACGAAAATTCGATCATCCACTTTGCCTTTGGCTTTCTCGGCAATATCCCCCATTCCCGGCAATTTTGTGAGCAGCGTATTAATTCCACCCATATTGAGCATCTGTTCCATCTGCGCTTTGAAATCGTTTAAATCAAGACCTTCCCCTTTTTTAAACTTATTGGTAATACGCTCGGCTTCTTCACGATCAACCTTTGCTTCCATCTCTTCAACGAGCGAAAGAACATCACCCATATCTAAAATACGCGATGCTAAACGATCTGGATGGAATGGCTCAAGCGCTTCAAGCTTTTCTCCAACCCCAAGGAATTTAATCGGTTTTTGCGTAATATGACGAATCGACAATGCCGCACCACCACGCGCATCCCCATCGATTTTGGTCAAAATTACACCGGTTAATGGCAAAGCATCATTAAACGCTTTTGCCGTATTTGCCGCATCTTGCCCCGTCATACTATCGACTACAAAGAGCGTTTCAATCGGATCGAGTACCGCATGGACTTCTTTAATCTCGCCCATGAGCTCTTCGTCAATATGCAAGCGACCTGCGGTATCCACGATGAGGACATCAGCATTCATCAATTTTGCAGATTCTACCGCTTTACGTGCAATATCCACCGGCTTTTCGCTGCCGCTTGAAGGAATGAAGTCCGCGCCCACTTGTCCCGCAACCGTTTTGAGCTGTTCAATCGCAGCAGGACGATAGACGTCCGCACTGACAACCGCAACTTTCTTCTTCTCACGCTCTTTTAAGAAACGCGCTAATTTACCAACACTTGTGGTTTTACCGGCACCTTGCAAACCTGCCATCAAAATAATTGCCGGCGGCTGCACGCGAAGATTTAAAGATTCATTGCTCTCACCCATAATTTTGATGAGCTCTTCATGAACCACTTTGATAAAGACTTGACCAGGATTGAGGCTGTCGATCACTTCACGACCGACCGCACGCTCTTTGACCTGATTAATAAATTCACGAACCACCGGAAGGGCGACGTCTGCTTCTAAAAGTGCCATACGGACTTCACGAAGCGCATCCTGAATATTGCTCTCTGTTAATCTCGCTTGCCCACGCAGCGAGCGCATCGTTTGTCGTAAACGATCACTTAAATTCTCAAACATAAAAACCCTTTTTAGCTTTTAGTTATATTTCTTATGAAATTTCTAGTAAAATCACTGTATAGTTTACTTGAAATAGGGACTTGTTTAAAGTTCCCTCCTAGATATAAAAAGGTAAGAATCTTAAGACCATGACGTTAGTAACACTCAATATTGGACTCTATCTTTTGTCAACACTCTTCTTGTTGTGTACCCTTTTCAAAAAAGGTCATAACTGGTGTTTACAGTTGAGCTATCTCACGCTCATTGCCGGCATCTTATCGCAAGGCACGCTCCTCAGCTACCAAATTGCCCGCGGAGATTTCCAACAGGTCAGTGCCATTGAAGCGCTTTCTGTTGCTGTATTTGTCATGCTCATCATTGTCGTACCATATGTCCGGCGACATCTCAATACAGCAATTGGACTGACGATATTCGCAACCATTGTCCAAACATTCTCCCTTTTTAATACCAACGAAGTCAGTTTTAGCACACCTTCTCCTTGGTTAAGTGCGCATATTTTAACATCAATTGTCGCTTATGCGATTTTACTAATGGCATCGATTCAAGCGCTATTAGTCTATTTGCGAGATAAAGCCCTTAAACAAAAAAAATCAATGATGCATAAACTTCCCCCAATTATGCGCATGGAGCTCTTATTATTTCGCTTACTACTCATTGGTTTTATTGTTTTAACCATCAGTTTATTAACGAGTTTTGCATTCTTTGATCAATGGTTTAGTCCACATTTTATCCATAAAACAGTTTTAACAGGCGTTGCGTGGATCTTATATGGAGGCATACTATTCGCCCATCATTACTATGGATTAAGAGGTCGTGCCGCGACGAAGTTTATTCTTCTCACTGCCGTTATTTTACTCCTTGGAATTACGGGAACACGTTTAATTCAAGAATATATGTTCGCTTCCTCTCTTTAGAGCATCACTCCACGTTTAACTCATGACAACTATGACCAACAGCACTTCAAAAGAACAGACTTTCATTCATCATCTTATCGAGCTACGCGATCGTCTGATTCGTGCCGGCATTGGGATTTTACTGGTTTTTGTCTGCCTTGTTTATTTCTCCAATGATATTTACAACTTCGTGGCAACCCCGCTACTTTCAGTAATTCCTGAAGGTGGAAAAATGATTGCAACGGACGTTATCGCGCCCTTTATTGTACCGATCAAACTGACACTTTGGGTATCATTCTTTATTGCGATTCCTTGGGTGCTCTACCAAGTTTGGAGCTTTGTGGCGCCTGGACTTTATCAACATGAGAAAAAAGTCGCATTCCCGATTATTTTCACAAGTGTTTTACTCTTTTATCTCGGCATGGCCTTTGCTTATTACGCAGTAATGCCAGTCATGTTCAAGTTCTTGTCAAGCTCAGCCCCAAGCGGGGTTGAGATTGCCACAGATATCAGTAAGTACCTCTCAACCGTGCTTCGTCTGTTCTTCTTCTTCGGCGTTGTATTTGAGATTCCCATTGTGCTGATTATTCTCGTTTCACTACGTATTTTAAAAACAGAAAGTCTCATTAAAAAACGTCCTTATATTATTGTTGGTGTTTTTACAGTTTCAGCCATTGCAACACCACCAGATCCTTTCTCAATGATCATCTTTGCCACAGCTGCACTTCTCTTATTTGAGATCGGGCTCTATATCGGTAAACGGATCGAAAAACGTCGTGCTTTAACGGAAGAGAATGAAGAGGCTAAAACCAATGCAGAAGTGACAGAAAAAGCTGACAACTAACGCTCAGTGAACATCGGCAAAATGAACCGATTTATCTGTGGATAAAGATCTAAAAGTGCTATAATAGCTCGCTAAATATCCGCATAAATCGGTTTTTTTATTCATTTTTATTTAAAACGGACAGTGTGATCAATTATTATGATTAAAACTCGCTTCGCCCCATCTCCAACGGGCTATCTTCATATCGGTGGCGCAAGAACTGCGCTTTTTTCTCACCTTTTTGCGTTACATAACAAAGGGACAACGGTCCTTCGCATTGAAGATACAGACCTTGAACGCTCAACGCCGGAAGCTGTTGAAGCTATTATGGAGAGCTTAGCCTGGCTCGGTTTTGATTATGACGAAGGTCCTTACTATCAAACAAAACGCTTTGATCGTTATAAAGAAGTTATCGAAGAACTGCTTGAAAAAGGTCATGCTTATCATTGCTACTGCACGCAAGAAGAGCTTGCAGAGATGCGTTCAATCGCCGAAGCAAAGAAAGAGAAACCTCGCTACGATGGTACATGGCGCCCGGAGCCTGGCAAAACATTGCCGGCAATCCCGGAAGGTATTAAACCCGTTGTTCGTTTTAAAAACCCACAAATTGGCGCGACAAGTTTCTCTGATCTTGTGCACGGTAACTTAAGCGTACAAAATAGCGAACTTGATGATCTTATCATCGCTCGTGGTGATGGTTCACCCACTTATAACTTCTGTGTGGTTGTTGATGATGTCGATATGGAAATTACTCATGTCATTCGCGGTGATGACCATATCAATAACACCTATCGCCAAGTCAATATCTTCAAGGCAATGGGCAAGCCAGTACCACAATTTGCGCACCTTGCAATGATCCTCGGCGATGATGGTCAAAAACTCTCGAAACGTCATGGCGCAGTCGGCGTAATGGAATATTACGATCGTGGTTTCTTACCAGAAGCTGTGATTAACTACCTTGTGCGTTTAGGTTGGTCACACGGCGATCAAGAGATCTTCTCATTTGCGGAAATGGTGGAATTCTTCGATCTAAAAAATGTAAACAAATCGGCCAGTGCGTTTAATACGTCTAAATTACTCTGGCTCAACCAACATTACATGATTGAGAAAAACCCCGCAGAACTCGCGCAGTTATTAAAACCATTCCTCGCAAAAATTGGTGTTCAAACAGAAGATACGCCAGAATTTGATAACTTCTTAACAAAAGCGGTTCAAGCCCACGTTAAACGTTCAGAAACGCTTGTTGAGCTTGCGGAGATGATCAAATATCTCTTCGTTGAAGAGATCGAAATGGATGAAGCAGCAAAAGCAAAACAGATCACTGAAGCTTCAAAACCAGTGCTTCAAGAGCTTGTACGTCTTCTTTCTGAGCTCTCAGATTGGCAACCAGAAGTTCTTGATGCGGCAGTCAAACAAGTCACGGTGAATCTTGAAGTGGGAATGGGGAAAGTGGGAATGCCACTACGTACTGCGATTGTTGGTCGCACCAATTCTCCAAATTTGGATGAAACACTCTATCTCGTTGGGAAAGAACGTACGCTTGAGCGTCTTGAAAAAGCGATTGCAATGATCTAAGCTCATAAAGCACAAGATAATTTACAAATGCATCAGCCCCGCAATTATCCATGCGGGGCTTTTTTATGACCCAACCAAAATAGGAATCCCAATGTCTAAAGAAATCACGGTTGTTGAAGCAACATTAGAAGATCAATTACGTGTAAAAGTCGATGCTCGTCAACATTCAATTATTCTCGATGAGCCAAAAGAATTTGGCAGTAGCGATGCCGGCATGACACCCATCGAAGCGCTTCTAGGCGCACTCGGTGCTTGTAAATGTATCGTTGCGAAAAGCTATGCGAAAAAGTTTAATGTTACATTCACTGATATCTCTGTCAAAATTGATGGCGAGCTAGATACTGATGGGTTCTTAGGCATTAATCCAGAAGCTAAAATCGGGTTGAGCCAAGTTAAAACAACTTATCGTTTTGAATCAAAATCTAAGAAAGAAGATATCGAAGCATTGGTCGCATTTGTAGATAAAACCTGTCCTGTGGCAGATTCTATGCTCAACACACCGGC
>DXHP01000202.1 GCA_019113305.1 Candidatus Ignatzschineria merdigallinarum
ACTGTCAGAATTAAAAGTTCTTCAAAAAGTGATGCATTGTTGGAGTTTTGCAGTCTTTTATCAATCTGATGTTGGCGTTTTGCAGCTGTTTTTAGACTGGAACGATAAGATTAAGATCTTTTAGCTTTCTAAAAAGCAACTAGCTGATATTTCTGCGCAAGTGTTAAGGCGTTTTGCATCGCTCTTTTTAATTGGGGTTGTAGATAGGCAAAGTTTTCGTGATCTAAATCGAGCTTATTTACAATACGAAGAAGCGATGATAACTGCGCCGTAATTGCTAAAGTCATCATAGATAACGATGCAGAATGAGATTTGTCAGAAAATTGGTAATGTTGATCATAATAGGTGAGAACGTCATTAAAGCTTTTAAGAGCATTGAGACGATCTGGCATGAATTTTGTGATGAAATCAGCTTCAGGCAGTACAAAGCGCTCTGATCGTTCTAGAAGCATGAGATCCGCTAAATACTCTTGTGTTGAGTAATTTTCAGAAAATAGATCCACTTTCTTAGAGAAAGAGAGGAGCATAAATTGAAAATGCTGATCAAATAGCTGTCTTTGAATTTCCATTTTTTGCGCTTTCAGCTCTTCACGGTTGTGCGCAATTTCCTCACGGTTGATCTTGAGTTCTTCCCGATTAAGTTGCAAGTCTTCCCGTTGTAAGTGTAGTGAATAGATCACGCCGGTAAATGCAACGCCGGTAAAGAGCGCAACAACGGCATCGAAGAAGATACTCTCATTATTTGGGCTTTGTAGCGTTAAATAGATCGCAATGATCCACGTCATAAAGATGAACGTAATGGTAACGGCAAAAAGCCAACTAAATTCGCGTTGATCTTTTCTATTTTTGCGGCGCATATCGCTTCCTTAATGGCTATATTAATGACGATAAATGAAGAAAATGGAAAGAGAAAGCTATAAAACGAAAGCTGTAAAACAGGAATCAAAAAAACAGTGAATAGCGAATGATCTTGTAAAGATTATCACTATTCACTGCCGATTATTGAGTCTATTCTCAAAGCTGTCAATGATATGTCAGCTTTATTGAGAATCCTTCAGGTTTTTTTGATCTCTGTTATGCAGTTTTATCATCTAATTGGGCATTGGGATCACGGAATCTCTCCTGATCTAATAAGCCCAGTTCCTTATCTGTTGCCACAGCAGATGTGAGAGCGCCAGAAATATTGGTCATGGTACGTGCCATATCGATCACAGGATCAATCGCTAAAACCATGCCGATGAGCGGGAAAAACTCGCCCATTCCCATTCCTGAAAGTGCAATCGTTGCTGCAATGGTTGCCGTTCCTGGAACGCCGGCAATACCGATTGAACCAATTACCACGACAATAAGTAATGTAATGTAGAATTGAAAATTCATCTCAATGCCGACCATATGAGCCACCATCATCACCAGTAATGCTGGGAAGAAGCCGGCACAGCCGTTCATGCCCATTGTTGTGCCAAGGGAAGGAATAAGGTTTGCGGTTCCGCCAGAGACGCCCATGCGCTCCGTTAATGTGGAAATCGTTAAAGGTAATGTTCCCACTGATGAACGGCTTGAAAATGCCATTACTAAAGTATCGCGTGATTTTTTGAGGAACATCATTGGCGATAAACCATGCGCGGCAATAATGATGAGATGAATCATTACCATGATGGCGGACGCAATATAGATCGCAAGTACAAAACTTGATACCTTTTTCACTGCCGGAATCCCGTTAGAGATAATCGTGCCAGCAAGTAGTGCCACAACTGCGTACGGCATATATTTAATTACGGTCATTGTGATGCTCATGACGATTTTATGAAGCGCTTCGATAAATTGTCTGAAGATATTCATCGCTTCCGGCGTTTTAGATTGCATTCTATTTGCGGCAATGCCTACTAATGCTGAGAAGATCACAAGTCCGATGATATTGTTATTATTCATTGCACTGATGATATTGTTCGGCACTAAATTGACAAACGTGTCAACGAGTGTCGTGTATTCACGAATTGTCGCACTTGTTTGAATCACTTCATCGCTTTTCCCTAAGCCCATGATAGATGCTAAAATCATGCCGAGAATTGCGGCAATACCAGTGGTAAAGAGCAACCAAAAGATGCCTCGGCGAGTCACTTTTGAAAGTTGTTTATCGCCGCCGAAATCAAGAATCACTTTCACGATTGACACAAAAACAAGCGGAATCACTAACATTCGGATAAAGGCGATAAAGGTTCGTCCAAATAATCCATACCAAGTGCTAGTCTCTTTTAAAACAACGGTTGAACCATCGGGGAAACCTTCAAGCGCTTGAACGCCTAAACCAATCACGGCTCCTAAAATTAAACCTGCAAGCATTCTGATAAAGAAGCTGGATTTACGTTTTTGTAATTGATAAATAATGAAGAAGGCAAAGGCAAGTACGGCTAACGATAAAATCGTTTCGTAACGTGAAATGGCTAAAAAATTCTCAAAGAAAGCCCCGCTGAAAAGCGCGCCATTTGAGTTGTTGAGGGTTTCTGGCATAACTCTGCTCCTTGTGCCAATAAGCGTTCCATCTTTTTGAACGATTTTAAAATTAAATATTGAACATAGTATATATGTTAAGTATGGTAAAAATCCATCCTTCAATTAAAAAAATTCGTCAATGTCAGGGGATTAGGAATTTTGAGAAAGAGAATTATGGATATTCATGGCGCTAAAAAATCGTTTTCTTTAAGAAAGCAAAAAAGAAAAGAAAAATACACAGCACTCGTTTTTCACGAATCTGATCTGCGATCGACTAATCATTAACACTACGAAATATTGAAACTATGATATTTTATAGCGTTGCTTTTAGGCGATTATCATCCTGTTTAGAGCATTCAAAACCCTATAATAGAATCTTATGATTATAAGGTTCATATTTTATAATGGCTCGATTACTTGAAGGAGATTTTCCATGATTATGGGAGATCTTTGCAATGTTGATAGATAATTGCTGATACGCCGATTGAATAATAAAAAGATCAAATAGAAAAGAAGAATGTATGCGATTAAGTAAGGTTAAACTCTCAGGTTTTAAATCATTTGTTGATCAAACAACGTTTGTGTTGACCGGAAAACTCAATGGAATCGTGGGCCCCAATGGTTGCGGAAAATCGAATATTATCGATGCCGTGCGTTGGGTTATGGGAGAATCTTCAGCGAAACAGCTTCGTGGAGAATCGATGTCGGATGTGATCTTTAATGGATCAGAGCGCCGAAAAGCCGCAGGAATGGCATCGATCGAGTTGATCTTTGAAAACGATGAAGGTCGTTTAGGCGGAAAATGGGCGGAATACCGAGAGATTAGTGTGCGCAGAACACTGGATCGAGATGGCAAGAGCCAATATTTTTTAAATGGAACACGTTGCCGCCGTCGAGATATTACCGATATATTCCTCGGAACCGGATTAGGTCCCCGTTCTTATGCGATTATCGAGCAAGGCATGATTTCGCGGATTGTGGAATCAAAACCAGAAGATCTTCGTTCCTTCTTTGAAGAAGCGGCCAATATCTCTAAATATAAAGAGCGCCGGCATGAAACGGAGCTTCGGATTGAACATACCAGAACGAATCTAGAGCGTTTATCAGATATTCGTGTTGAGCTTGGGAAACAACTTTCGCGTTTAGAGAGACAAGCGGCAACTGCGCGCCGTTATCAGCTTTTAAAAAGAGAAGAGCGCACGCTCTGTTATGCGGAGCTTCATCAGCAAAAAACGGGCGTTGAAACAGCGATGCAAGCGCTCATTGATCAGCATGATTCCGAGCATTCTTCATTTCAAGAGATGGTAGAGAACCTCAATGCAGTCACAACGGCACTTTTTGATCAGAAAAAGCAATTTGAAGCGCTGGAAAAAGTGGTCGAACAAAAAAATCAGGAACTCTATCCTTACAAGCAATCGGTGGATCATCTCGATCATGAACTCATTCGGATTCGCGCGCTTGAAAAACGCGATCTAGAATCACAAGCAGAGTGGCAGGAAAATGGGCTTCGTTTAGAAGAGGAGTTTAAAACGAGCAGCACAGAGCTTGCAACGTTACAAACTTCTTTTGAAGAAGCGGCATTTATTCTTGAATCGGAAGCGGATTTGATTTGGCAAAGTGAAGAAACACTTACAAATCAAAAAAATGCGTTAGAAACCGTTCAGCATGAATATACGCAGATTCGAGATGCGCTAAAAACGATTGAGCAGAAGCTTGAGCTTAATCGTCACAGTCTCAAGTTTCAGGAAGAGAAAGCGGCAAACGTGATTGAGGAACGTGCGCGTTTAATGGCAACGACGAAAGAATCAACTTTTACGCCGGAAGCTGATAGCGAAACGATGTTGCTCGAAGAGACGATGATTCTTAAAACAAGCGAAATAGAGTTGCTACAACAAGAGATTCAGACAAAAGAAGCATCGCATATTACTTTAAAGCGTGAGCTACAAGCGTTGGAACTGGAGCAACGTAAATTATCCGCTTCTCGCAATCAGCTTGCCGGCGAAGTGAGTATGTTGGAAAAGATGGTGGTTTCAGAAGAGAAAGCCGGCAAAGCGCCGCTCTTTGAACATCTAAAAGTGAAAGCGGGTTGGAATAGCGCCGTTGATACGATTTTACGTCAACAGCTTTTGATGGATACAGAAAAACGTGTCGGCAAAAGTTATATTTTAGGAACACAATCATTCACTTTTACGGCGGAACATCTGGGCGCGTATATCGAGAGTGATCTGGCGCTTGGTTCGTTGTTATCTCATATCTATATTTATGATGATGCTGGCATTGATCCTTTAGCGATTGAAAAACAGTCGGCATTTATGGCACTTCGGGATAAGCTTGCGCTGCATGAAGTGATTGTGACGAAATCAGGTCTGTTATTTGGTCCTGATTGGGCGATTTATAGTACAGAAGATGCGAATTTCGGAATCTTGGCAAGACAGCGCTCTTTAGAAAATGCTTTAGCCGAAATAGCTGAAATTGATGGGCGTTTGGAATTATTAGATGAAACGCTCTATGAGAAAGATGAAACCTTAAAATCGTTACAATTAACCATCGAAACGGCGCAAAAAACTTTACAGAAACTCTCTCGTGAGCAATTTGATCTGGAGAAAAAGCTTAGTCTTTTGATGCAAGCAAAATCGCATCATGAGAAAGAGCAACATCGCATCGAGAGCCGATTAGTAGAGATTGCAAAAGAAGAAGCGATTACGCAAACACTACTTGCCGAATTGAAATCAGAGATTGAAACGCAAGAGATAGGATTTATCACAGAAAGTGAGCGCTATGAAGCGATTCAGGAGCATTACGAAGCACTTAAGATTGCTTATGATGCCGACAAAAAGAATCTCGATCATCAGCGGAATTTACATCTTGAGAAAAAACGGCATCAAGATGCGCTTGAGCGCTCTTTAGTACAAGTTCGTGAGCGTAAATTACGTGCAGAATCAGAATTGACGATTCTTCGTCAGCGCATGGAAAATCAGCAAGATAAGACGAACTATGCCGAGCAGATTCAAGCAGCGGAAGAGGCGAAAATGATCGCCGAAGAGAATCTCATTCAATTTGAATCGGGATTAATCGACATTCGGGCAGAATATGATGCGGCGAAAGAAGCGATTACGCAGCTTGAAGCGAAGAAAGTCGAGCATGAAGCATTGCTCGGCGGACAGAAAGATAAGATGATGCAATTCTCGATTCGCGAAGCGGAGCTTAAAACAAAACGGGAAATGTTCCTTGAGAAATGGGAAGCATTGCTGATCGAAATCAGTGATGAAGAGATCGAGGAAGCAGTCAAAAACCATGCTGAGAAAGCGATTACTGAGTTAGAAACGGAACTGGAAGTAAAACGTGAGGCGATTCAGAAAATCGGTGCGGTAAACTTAGTGGCGATTACTGAAGCGGAAGAGCTTCGCGAACGTAAAGAGTATCTTGATACGGAAAATGATGATCTTGAAGAGGCACTTCGTATGCTCGAAAAGGCGATCAATGAGATTGATGATGAAACGCGAACGCGCTTTATGGAGACCTTCAATGCTGTTAATGAGGATTTCTCTCGTCTGTTCCCGCGCTTGTTTGGTGGTGGAAAAGCGTATTTAAAAATGACGGAAGATGATGCGCTCACAAGTGGTATCAATATTATCGCGCATCCGCCAGGGAAAAAACCGGGAACGATTCATCTCTTATCAGGTGGTGAAAAAGCCTTAACGGCAATGGCGCTCGTATTTGGGATTTTTAACCTTAATCCTGCACCATTTTGTATGCTCGATGAAGTTGATGCGCCGCTTGATGAAGCAAACGTTCGTCGCTTGGGCGAACTGATTGATGAAATGAGTGAAAAAGTACAATTTATCTTCATCACGCACAACAAAGCGACGATGACGATTTCTGATTCCTTAATCGGTGTGACCATGGCAGAACCCGGCGTTTCTCGCTTAGTTTCTGTAAGCCTGAAAGATGCGATGGAGTTTATCGACGAATAGCGATTTTTATCGCTAGCGCGGGATTATGCCGATCCAAACAGACTTGCAAGATGTCGGATCTCACAATATTCGTGCTTCTTAAAGCTGATGCGCCGACATTGGATCGCTCTTCCTGCTGGCGCGAGATTGACAAAAGCATGCAAGTATTCGACCCAGCTGCGAATCATCTTGATCTGTTTGGGAAAATCTATCAATGAATGGCTAATCCTCCGATCCAAACAGACTTGCAAGATGTCGGATATCACAATATTCGTGCTTTTTAAAGTCGATGTGCCGACATTGGATCGCTCTTCCTGCTGGCGCGAGATTGACAAAAGCATGCAAGTATTCGACCCAGCGGTGAATCAGCTTGGTCTGTTTGGGAAAATCTATCAATGAATGGCTAATCCTCCGATCCAAACAGACTTGCAAGATGTCGGAAATCACAATGTTTGTACTTCTCAAAGCCGATGCGCTGATATTGAAATATTCTCATTGCGAGCGTTTTCTGATTATTATCGTAGGAGCATGAGTTTTAAAACCGTTGATAATGAATCGTGAAGTACTTCCTACTCGCTGGCGCGAGATTGCTGGAAGCATGCAAGCATTCAACCCAGCCGCGAATCAGTTTTTGAATGAATGATAAACTTTCATTGAATTGCCGACAACAACCCACTTTCACGCTATAATTGCCGGCAACAAGATTCCGTTCTCTATCCAGAGATCATAGATTTATCACTCTCCATGGTTCCTTTTATGAAAATCAATTACTCAGAAATCACTTCCGCGACCAATCCGAAGATCAAAGCGATCAAGAAGCTGGAGCAGAAACGTCAACGTGATAGAGAAGGGTTGTTTGTGATTGAAGGTTTTCATTTAGTGGAAGAGGCGATTCAGCATCATGCAGAAATTGAGATGATTCTCCATACAGATACAGCGGATCAAACACAACTTGCCGGCATTGAATCGATGTTGCAACAAAATGCCGCAGAGCTACCAAGTTCCATCGAGATCATCACGATTACCGATAGTATCTTAACAACCCTTTCCCAAACGCCGGCACCGCAAGGTATTCTCGCAATTTTAAAGCAACCAAAGCAGATGCTTGAAGAGATTCTTGTAGGTAAAACCAATACAAATACGGCAAAACTTGCGAAACAACGCCCATTACAACATCTACTGCTACTCGATAATGTGCAAGATCCCGGCAATGTCGGTACGATGATTCGCACCGCAGAAGCTGCCGGCTTCAAAGCGATTATTCTCGGCGAAGGATCGGCAGATCTCTATAACGATAAAACAATTCGCGCAACACAAGGTGCACTATTTCAATTGCCGATTATCAGAGGTAATCTCGAAACGCTACTGCCGGGAATCCATAACGCTGGTTACGAATCGTGGGTGACGACTTTAGAAGAAGCCACCTTCTATCATGAGTTAGCAAAACCTGCTAAATGCGCTTTAATTATGGGCAATGAAGGGCAAGGTGTAGATCTAAAATTACAAAAGCTCGCAACCACAAAAGTCAAAATCCCAATGCTTGGGCAATCCGAATCCCTCAATGTCGGAATCGCCGCCGGCATTTTGATTTATGATCTGATGCCGAAGTAGATTTATTAGTGAAGTCGTATTATTGAAGATGAATAGAATCCCGTAAATGTCGAGTTTACGGGATTTTTGATAATAAGGAATAAGAAGTTTACTGGTAGTGATTCGTAAATCTACTTAAAGCGTAATGCCAAAAACATATTCATAAAGTCATGGAAGATCCCTTTTATTAGATAATTTTGTTATTATCAATATTGATAAAATTCCCA
>DXHP01000203.1 GCA_019113305.1 Candidatus Ignatzschineria merdigallinarum
TCACGATTTGGATAATCTTCACGAGCATGGGCACCACGTGATTCTGTACGATTTACTGCTGATTTAACAGTTGCTACCGCACAAACTAAAAGGTTAGAAAGCTCAAGAGTTTCTACTAAGTCTGAGTTCCAAATTAAGCTTCTATCATAAACTTTGATATCTGCAAACTTTCTGAAGGCTTCATCAACACGTTTAACACCATCTTCAAGTGTCTCTTGCATACGGAATACCGCAACATCTTCTTGCATCGCACGTTGCATTTCATCACGAAGTTCCGCCGTTGAAATGCTACCGTCAGCATAACGAATCTTATCGAAACGATCTAAAATTTCGATTACTTTCTGATCATCCATTGCTGGGTGATCTGCGCCTGCAGTCAAGATTTCTGCTGCACGATTTGCTGCCGCACGACCAAAGACAACTAAGTCAAGGAGTGAGTTTGAACCAAGACGGTTTGCACCATGAACAGATACACATGACGCTTCACCAATTGCCATCAATCCTGGAACCACGAAATCTGGGTTACCATCTTTTAATGTCACAACTTCACCGTGATAGTTCGTAGGAACTCCACCCATGTTGTAGTGAACAGTAGGGATAACTGGAATTGGCTCTTTACGAACATCAACGTCAGCGAAGATTCTTGCACTTTCAGCAATACTTGGTAAACGGTCTTCGATAACCTCAGGACCTAAATGCTCAAGATGGAGATAGATGTGATCTTTCTTAGGACCAACACCACGGCCTTCACGAATTTCGATCAACATAGAACGCGAAACAACGTCACGTGATGCTAAATCTTTTGCGTTAGGTGCATAACGTTCCATGAAACGCTCGCCATTAGAGTTTGTTAAATAACCACCTTCACCACGAACACCTTCCGTGATTAAACAACCAGCACCATAGATACCTGTTGGGTGGAACTGAACGAATTCCATATCTTGAAGTGGAAGCCCTGCACGCGCAACCATTCCATTACCATCACCAGTACAAGTATGTGCCGATGTTGCAGAGAAGTATGCACGACCATAACCACCCGTTGCTAATACGACCATTTGTGAACGGAATACATGCATTGTACCTTCCGCTAAGTCCCAAGCAACAACCCCGCGACACTCACCATTATCCATTAAAAGGTCAATCGCAAAGTATTCAATATAGAATTCTGCATTATGCTTGAGCGATTGCTGATAGAGCGTGTGCAACATTGCATGCCCAGTTCTGTCCGCTGCCGCACAGGTTCTTTGTGCTTGACCTTCACCAAAGTTTGTAGTCATTCCACCAAACGGACGTTGATAGATTTTTCCATCTTCAGTACGAGAGAATGGTAAACCATAATGCTCAAGCTCTAAAATTGCAGGAATTGCTTCGCGACACATATATTCGATTGCATCTTGGTCACCTAACCAGTCAGAACCTTTTACTGTGTCATACATGTGCCAGCGCCAATCATCTTCACCCATGTTACCAAGCGCAGCAGAAACACCACCCTGCGCTGCAACAGTATGTGAACGAGTTGGGAATACTTTAGTAACACATGCAGTTTTTAAACCTTTTTCTGCCATACCAAGTGTTGCACGAAGACCTGCACCACCTGCACCTACAACAACAACGTCATAAACGTGTTCTTGAATTTTATAATCTTTATACTCTTTTAAGTTACTCATCGATTAAAACTCCGAGAATTTTTATTCTATTAATTAAACCAGTTTTAGCCCATCATTGCTGCAAATGTAGATACTAAGAAACCTACACGAGCGATTGCCCATACAATGCCAAGACCAATGATTGTTAAAATCACTTTCATTGCGCTTAAAAGCACAATACGCTGACATGTCTTACTCACGTAATCTTCAATCACAACTTGAAGACCTAAAATAGCGTGATAGATCGCAGCGACAACAAACGTAATTAAGAGAACAGTGTTTAATGGTGATCCCACCCAGAGCACAACTTCATCAAAGCTTTTGCCGTAAAGCATTGCAAATGAGAAAGCGAACCAAAGAAACAATACAGCAAGAACGACTGCAGAAACTTTTTGAGCTAACCATGAGCGTGAACCAGAATGCGTTGAACCTAAGCCTTTAACACGGCCTAATGGTGATTGATATCTTTTCATGATCGCTCCTTAGATTGCAAAACCAACGATAATAATAAGAACGGCTAAAACGGGCGCTACTACTTGCACCATTTTTGCGCTCTTTTTCGCTGATTCAATATCAACACCTTTACCAGCATCCCAGAAGAGATGACGAATACCATTACAGAAATGGTAACAACCAGCAAAAGTCCCTGCCATTACAAGAATAATCATTAACGGATTAGTTAATACCGCTGTCATTGTCGCAAATGCTCTTGGACCAGCAGCAAGTGAGGCAAACCATGCACCAATAACGATTAATACTAAGACTAAAGCAATTCCCGATAAGCGATGTAAAAAGCTCATTACAGACGTAATTTGCAATTTATAGCCGCTACCGAGCATAAATGGCGATAACGGCCGTTTATTTTGACTCATAGATAGACTCCAATAATTAAAAAATATACATACAGATTAAACCTAAGTTGCATCAGTTTGCCAAGTTATGACAAACTTTTCAATCTTCCTCTTACAAATAGGTAAGATATTGTGCAGTTTGTTACCAAATATTTTTTATGAGCGTTCAAGCGCTTCTATTGGAGCTAGTTCTGCCGCTTTTTTTGCAGGGAAATAACCAAATAAAATTCCAATAAAAAATGCTGCCAAGAATGAGAAGACGATCGAAGGTATTGAAAAACTCAGAGGAACGGCATCTCCTGCTTGCTGTACTAAGAAACCGACAAGCAATGCAAAAATTAAACCGATCATTCCTCCTAATAGACAAACCAACACAGATTCTATTAAAAACTGTTGCGAGATATCACTTTTTCTCGCACCAACAGCCATTCTCATACCAATCTCTTTTGTCCGCTCAGCAACCGATACTAACATAATATTCATTACTCCAATTCCACCGACTAAGAGTGAAATCAAAGCAATAGACGTTATTAATATCCGCATTACTAAAGTGGTCGATTCTACCATTTCTTTGATGGCATCGGCATTATAAATAAAGAAATCTTTCTTTCCATGAAGATCGGTTAGTGTATCTGTAATACTCTTTTCGGCTAATGACATCTCTACACCATCTTGAATTCGAATGGTAATATTACGAAAAGATGTTCCTCCCGTCATTCGATGCATAGCACTTGAGTAAGGAATCCAGATACTCATATTTTCACTACTAAACATATTTTGTGATTTTGAAGTCGCGACACCGACAATCTGCACAGGAAGCTGCCCTAAAATAATCACAGCTCCAATGGGGTTTTCGCCATTTGGGAAAAGCGTTTTAACGGTATTTTCATCGACAACGGCTTCTAGCGCTAGTGATTCTTCACTCGCTTCATCAAAAGCGATTCCTTGGGTAATATCGTAGCCCTGAACATCAAAAAATTGTGTTCCAACGCCTTGTACTTGCGTATTGATTGCCGAGATATTACCGTAACGCGCTTCAACAGAAGTCGCAACCACCGGCGTGACACTGTGAATAAAGGGCATCTCTTTTAACGCATCCACATCACTTGCTCGCAATGATTGCACGCTTTGAGATCGCCGATCTCCAAATCCTGATCCGGGATAAACTGTCAGGGTATTTGTTCCCATCTGCCGAATATCAGCAATAATCTGATCGGTTGAGCCTCGACCTAATGCAATAACCAATACCACAGAAGCAATCCCGATAATAATACCAAGCATCGTTAAAAATGTGCGAAGGCGCTGCATTTTCATGGAGATAATCGCCATCTTAAAAGCATTCGATATTCGCTGCATCATCTGAGCGACACCCGATGCTTTTCTCCAAGTTAACGTATCCATCTCCATTTCAACCATTAAGGAGGATTCAGAGCGATTTTTAGTATCAGCAATAATCAAACCATCTTTAATCTCAATGACTCGATTGGCATGTGCCGCAACATCAGGATCATGAGTCACCATGATGATCGTATGCCCTGCTTCATTGAGTTCTTTTAAGATCTCTAGGACAGCTTTTCCACTTTCACTATCTAGTGCGCCCGTTGGCTCATCTGCAAGAATAATCTCGCCACCGTTCATCAGTGCTCTTGCAATACTCACCCGCTGCTGCTGGCCACCTGATAATTGCGTTGGATAATAATCCAATCGCTCACTTAATCCTAACCGTGTTAATAATTCAGAAGCTCGCTGATGACGCAAGCTTGCCGGCATTCCAGAATAAATTGCCGGCATTTCCACATTCCCTTCAGCGGTTAAAGTACTCAGCAGATGATATCGCTGAAAGATAAAGCCAAAATTCTCTCGTCTTAATGCCGCTAGCTCATCTTCACTATATTGAGAAATTTCTCGCCCATTAAAATGATA
This sequence comes from Candidatus Ignatzschineria merdigallinarum, assembly GCA_019113305.1. GTDB lineage: Bacteria > Pseudomonadota > Gammaproteobacteria > Cardiobacteriales > Wohlfahrtiimonadaceae > Ignatzschineria > Ignatzschineria merdigallinarum. The sequence goes on from DXHP01000203.1 coordinate 4,421, forward strand.
GGTTCCTTTAGAGAGATAATCCAAGCCGCCAATGATATTCATCAATGTTGATTTACCAGAACCTGAAGCACCCATAATCGCAATAAACTCGCCTTTCTCAATAGAAAGAGAGATGCCTTTTAATACTTCAACTTCTAAATCCCCTGATTGAAAAGAGCGACGAAGATCTGTCAACTTAATAATAGGCTGTAATTGCGTCGTCATTATCGTCTTCTACCCATTCCTGCGTTTCCACCACGTGCTTGCGCCGCAACTGTTCCCATAGATTCAGCAGTGATCACACGATCACCTTCTTTTAACCCAGATTTCACTTCAATCGCCACATTATTAGAAATACCGGTCTCAATTTCACGTGGAGAAATCGATCCTGTTAACTCGTTATCGAGCACCCAAACTATTTTTTTGCCAGATGAGGGTTTCATCGCCATCTCACCACTTGGACGATAACGAAGTGCCGATACAGGAATGGTTAAAACATCCTGCTCATCTTCCAATACAATATAAACCTGCGTTGACATGCCGATATAAAATTTCAAATCTGGGTTTTGCACATCGAATAGACCATTGTAATAAACCGCTTCTGTAAAATTCGTAACCGCATTACCGACCGTTGTCTGAAATGTCTCTGTCGCAGGCTCAATCTGCCTCAAGACTGCTTCATAACGCTGATTTGGCTCTCCTAAAATCGTAAAATACGCCGACATTCCCGGATGAAGTTTCGTCACATCCGCTTCGGAAATTTGCGCTTTAATTGTCATTACCGAAAGATCTGCAACTTTAACAATTGTCGGCGCTGTTTGTGATGAGTTCACCGTTTGCCCCTCTTTCACAACCGTTGCTACCACAATCCCATCCATCGGCGAGGTGATCTTCGTATAAGTCAGATCTAATTCTGCCGTATCAAGTGCAATTTGAGATTGCGCAATTTGGGCAACTAACGCTTCTAATTCTGCTTCATAAACCTTAAGATTAGCTTCTGCCGTATCTAAATCAGCACGAGTCGTAGCACCATTTTTAATGAGATTTTGCTGTCTTTCCAAATGAATTTTGGCATTTAATAACTGCGCTTCTTTAGCGACTTTAGAAGCAATCGCATTTTTTAATCTCGCATCTCCATCTTTAACGGCATTTTGCTGCGGCAAATCATCAATCTCTACCATCAATTCGCCTTTATTGACTCGATCACCTAGCGCTACATACATATTTTTAATTTGACCAGATACCTGCGCTCCCACATCTACTTGCTGAGAGGCTTCCATCTTGCCGTATGCTAAAATATTAACTTCTAAATCCCCCCGCTCTACCGGCGAAGTCAGATAATAAACTTGCTCTTTGGGAGATAAATAGAGGTACAAACCCACAGCAATAACAGTGATAGCGATCAAACCCATCAACATTTTTCGGTATTTTTTCATTCTTAACGTTTATTATTCTGATTGTTAGTTGAAACATTCTTAAAAACTATCTTTAAGAATGCTGTTAAATTTATTTTCTAATGGTTTTTTATCTATTGCAATTCATGCAACCATAAGCTACATCTGACACCACGATGTAGCATAACGGTGCTATCTTAAGTAGAGCTTAAGTTATCTTTTTACGATCTTGATCTTCGATCATTCGCTTTTTCTAACGATTAACTGAGCAGCCAACCAAATTCTAAATAAGAACCATCATCATTTCTGCTTAAAGCATTATTATACTGCTTTGTCATAAATTGATACTGACTTTAATTAATTCATCATTTTTTAGCGGATCTTTGGTTTTTAACGTTGTAAAGACGTACAATTGATAGCAATCAAATATGAATTTTAACCATTAAACTTATCATAGACATTTAGCGGAATACTCATGGAAAATAGATTACGTACAATCGATCTTGCGGTTGTTATTCAGCATGAAGCAAAACAAGAAGAGAAACCGGTTTATCTCAATAAAGATGAAGCTACAGAATTACTTCATACAATTGGTCAAAATATCGCCCAATATTATCCCGATATAAAAAATTATGGACTTATTGGTATTGGTGCTATTTACCATTTGCATCAGATTATTCGCCCAGGCTTCCCTATCTACACCCAACTTTTTGAAATTTCAAAAATTCGGTTTAGAGCCAATAATTTTAAACCTCTTATTATCGGCATTGGCACCACTGATGATGCGTTTGACATCACGCATTTTAATAAAGAAGTCAATGATTTTGCCGATGTTCTTGAGGTGCTTCCATTTACAGTTGTGATGCCAGATAATGTTGAAGCAGAAGCATTTATCAAACTATTAGAATCAGAACTCATCACCAAAGCGCACCTCAACGGTAAAGTAGTCGAAGATTTTAATCAGGCTTTTGAACAAAAGATTCAGAATATGTCGATTGTGACATTAGCAGACTTAAATGGGTTATTTGCTTCTCAGTTAATTCAAATTGGGCTCGAAGAACTCTGGGAAATTATGCAAGCTGTTATTTTCAATCAGACAGAAAAACTCCATACACTCGGCAGCGGACATATTATGTATTGGAAGCTCGATGAAGTCGCGTTCTATACCGCTCATCCTTCCATCTACGAAGAAGCGATGAGCGATTATGTCCAAGATTACGAAACTTACGCGCTAACGACAATGCGTTTAGAGCATCTCTTTAAAATGCATAAGATTCCTTATCAAAAATTTGAAGTAATGGATCCCGATTTTTTCAAAGGAGAAATGAGTGTTGATAAAGCAAGAGCTCAGCTGACATCACATATCAAAGCACTCTAGTTTCCCAACTAATCATCTCTTGGTTTAATCTATATTTCGAACAAAGCCTTTCAAGTTTAGATAACAAACCGTAAGCACCGAAAAGACCTACTTTTTAACAGTAGGTCTTTTTAATTGCCAGCAATATTCATTCGACCAGCTTTCTATCTAGATCAATATCGTGAAATTATTTTTTGAATCACCCCATTAAAAGCTCTTTTTAAAGATGACTGATCGCTGGGAAGAACATTTGCATACTGTTATTAACCACTTGCCAGCAATGATCCCCAATACACTTAAAGAAAAAAATGATATTAATCATGCACGAATCACTATCAAAACACTTTTTCTTAACACTCAAAACCATAAAATAAAAATCATCCTCACAAAAAAAGCTTCGAATTTTTTCGAAGCTTTTAGACTATCACCGAATCAATAGATGATTCATGCTAAATTTTGCCGTGACAGTTCTTGAATTTAGCACCAGAACCACAAGGACATTCATCATTACGTCCCACATGGAAAAGATCATGCTCTTCTTCATTAAGTTCAATTGCACCATGGCAACTATCGTAAGGCTTACCTGAACCACAAGGACACACTTCGCCATCTGCACTAATATTACCGATCTCATCCGCTAAGCGCTCAAGATCCGCCATATTCGTGACCGAGCCTTGAATCACTTTCTCTTCACGTTTCATCGGTGCATCGAGCGTTTCAGTCATCTCTTCTGCCGGCGCTTCAACACGAATCACGATATTGCTTAAGAAACGAATCGTTTTATAGTGAATCTGATTTAACATCTCTTCGAACAAAATAAATGATTCACGCTTATACTCTTGCTCTGGACGGCGCTGACCATAAGCACGCAACTGAATACCTTGACGCAGGTAATCCATCGCCGCTAAATGCTCTTTCCATTGCCCATCTAAGACTTCAAGCAACACAGACTTTTCAAAACGTCTAAATTGCGTTGGATCAGTGCTCACATTAGCTTGTGCTTCTTTTTCAGCATAGAGGCGCTCACTCTCTAAAAGAACCGCATCATAAATCTCTTCTTCGGTAAGATTTGGATTATCTGCAAGCTTCTTCTCAAAATCAATTTCAACGCGGAATTCATTAGTTAAAACTTCTGTTAACCCTTTCAAATCCCACTGCTCGGCATAACTTTGTGGCGGAATATATTTTGCAATAAGATCACTAAATACTTGCTCACGCATCATCTTCACAGCATTAGTGATGTCTGAAGCCTTCAAGATATCATCACGTTGTTGATAAACAATTTTACGTTGATCATTGGCAATATCATCATATTGGAGAAGATTCTTACGAATATCAAAGTTATGGCCTTCTACTTTGCGCTGTGCATTTTCAATAGAGCGAGTAATCATGCGATGCTCAAGCGCTTCACCATTACCCATTCCTAAAGATTCCATAATGCCGCGCATTTTAGGATTCATAAAGATACGCATTAAGTGATCATCTAGCGATAAGTAGAAGCGTGATGATCCCACATCTCCTTGACGACCAGAACGACCACGAAGCTGATTATCAATACGACGTGATTCATGGCGTTCTGTACCGATAATATGTAAGCCGCCCAATTCTAATACTTCTTTTTGACGTTCTTTTGCACGAAGTCGAATATTTTCTAAATCCGTTTCTGTCGCATTAGGATTGGTTTCTAAGAAAAGCTCTTCCTCAAGCTTCACGTTTCCACCTAATACGATATCCGTACCACGACCCGCCATATTGGTTGCGATTGTAATCGCCCCAGGAACACCAGCGCGCCCAACAATATAAGCTTCTCGTTCATGTTGCTTCGCGTTTAAAACTTCATGTGGAATATTTTGTGCTTTCAAAATATCAGAGATCAGCTCAGATACTTCAACCGATGCAGTTCCCACCAATACTGGTTGCTTACGTTCGTAGCAATCCATAATATCTTTCACAATTGCATCATACTTCTCTTTTTGAGTCAGATAGATTAAATCACCATAATCTTTACGCTGAACTTGACGATGCGTTGGAATTACTACAACTTCAAGACCATAAATCTCTAAGAACTCTGGCGCTTCAGTATCAGCCGTTCCGGTCATACCTGACAACTTGTCATAGATACGGAAATAGTTCTGGAACGTAATCGATGCTAATGTTTGGTTTTCAGGCTTAACTTCTACACCTTCTTTAACTTCGATCGCTTGATGTAAACCATCAGACCAACGACGACCAGCAAGTGTACGGCCCGTATGCTCATCAACAATCACAATCTCGCCATTTGCCACAATATAATCCACATCACGTTGGAAAATATAGTGCGCACGCAAACAGTTATCAACGTGATGATACAATTTCAAGTTATTACTATCATAAAGACTGTCACCTTCATTTAAGAGCCCAGCTTCAACAAGTAAGCCTTCTAAATGCTGATGCCCTTCTTCTGTTAAGTTGACTTGTTTATCTTTTTCATTGATTTCAAAATCCACCGGACCCTCTTTAGTAGGACGGTTTAAATTAGGAATCAACGTATTAACAGCGTGGTAAAGATCCGCACCACCTTCTACAGGACCTGAAATAATCAGCGGCGTTCTTGCTTCATCAATTAAGATCGAGTCAACTTCGTCAATTACGGCAAAGTAAAGCGGTCTTTGAACCTTTTGGCTCATATCAAAGACCATATTATCGCGAAGATAATCAAATCCTAATTCGTTATTTGTCGCATATGAGATATCTGCTTCATAAGCGGCTTTTTTCTCTGGCAATGATTGATTTGATACAATCACTCCCACACTTAATCCTAAATAATTATAGACTTGCCCCATCCACTCCGCATCACGGCGAGCAAGATAGTCATTCACTGTGACAACATGTACCCCTTTTCCGGCAAGCGCATTAAGATAGACAGCTAATGTTGCCACAAGCGTTTTACCTTCTCCGGTTCTCATCTCCGCAATACGCCCTTGATGGAGCATATAACCGCCGATTAACTGCACATCATAATGACGCATTCCCATGACACGACTTGATGCTTCACGCATTGTTGCAAATGCTTCTGGCAGTAGATCATCTAATGTTTCACCGTTTTTAAGACGCTCTTTAAAGAGATTGGTTTGCCCCTTCAGTTCATCTTCCGACATTGCACGCATTTTTTCTTCTAATGCATTAACTTGCGCCACATAACGCATTGCTTCTTTGATCATACGATCATTACGTGTACCAAAGATTTTTCGGACCAATTTATTAATCATCTGAGACCTTTAACCAATTTCAAAGTTGTAATCTAATAACTATTATTTTCTATTTGTTATTCATTGCTTATTGAAGCAATACTTATTTTTTATAACAAATAAAGAAAATCTAAAAGATTAAATATTATTCTAGTAATTCTAATAAGGCAGTATTTTATAAGCCCACTATAGTACATGATTTTGCAATCAATTTTAATTGCTAATTGTCAATATGGGGTAAATTTATTGAGTTTCAACCCAGTTATTTCGGTGAATTAATTCATCAGCAATAATATATCCCAATTTATCGGCAATCTGTGACGATGGCGTACGCAAAATACTCTCGACTTCTAGTGCGTGATAATTCGTCAAACCGCGACCAATTTCGTTTCCTGATTGATCTAAACAGACAATAATATCCCCGCGATCAAATGCGCCTTCTACAGAAATCACACCAATTGGTAATAAACTTTTACCATCTTGCAGCAATGCTTTAACCGCACCGGCATCAACTGTAATACGACCTTTAATCTGCTTTTGCCCTAAGATCCAACGTTTTTTTGCCGTTATTCGTGATCCATCGGCATTTAAACGCGTTCCAACTTGTGTGCCATGCGCGATATCTAAGAGCGCATTCTCACGATCACCCTTTACAATATAAGTTGTTGTTCCGGATGTCGCGGCGATATGCGATGCCATAATTTTGGTATACATTCCCCCCGTTCCAAAACGCCCCCCTTCACTTGTGACCATTCCAAGCAGTCGCTCATCATGCGCATCTGCTTCATGAATCATCTTTGCATCGGGATTTTTACGAGGATCTGAATCATAAACACCTTCCTGATCCGTTAAAATCACATAGACATCAGCTTCAATAAGACTCGCCACCAAAGCGCCTAATGTATCGTTATCCCCAAATTTGATTTCCGAAAAAGAGATCGTGTCATTTTCGTTAATAACGGGAACTGCTTGATATTGCAGCAATGTGTTCACTGTATTTTTAATATTCAGATAGCGTTGGCGATCTGATGCATCTTCGTGAGTTAATAGGATTTGTCCAACATTTAAACCAAAAAACTCAAATCCTTTTGTCCAAGCATTCACCAATGCTGACTGACCAACAGATGCCGCAGCCTGTAATTCATTTAAAAACTGCGGTCGCTCGTGCCATTTTAATAATTTCATTCCTTCAGCAACGGCACCAGATGATACGACAACGACATCTATTCCTAACGCTTGTAAAGCATGAATTTGCTCACACCAATGATAAACTCGTGCTTCATCAACACCTTGACCATCATTTGTGATCATTGCGCTACCAATTTTAACGACCCAGGTACTCTTTTCAGTACTTTTCTCAGCAGTTTTTGTCATAAATCCATTAACACTCTATTAAGTTATCAACTGTTTTATCTAAATGATGGGTGCTATTCTAGCACCTTGGCAGTTTTATCTGCTAATATAATCAGAATGTATACAGATGTTGTATCAACGTGAGTAAAATGATGAAAAATTATTCGCATTTGCATAACTGATGGGCACCTCATACGGATCTTTTACCCAAAGATCTCAAAATAAAAAACACTCCAAAAGAGCAGTTTTCAAGCATTATCTTCAACATAGAGCGCTTTCAAAGTATTCGTATTAAAATTTCATATGATAGAAATTTTCACTACCCGTTTATGCTGCGAACACCATAATAAATTAAAATAAAAAACGTCAACCTCATTAAATTCTGTAGCGCAAGGTTTATTCGAGCAATATCGTATTGATATTACTCACCAATAATATAAGAAAGAAGATAGTGGATATTAAAATGACAGTAAAAACACTTTATGAAAAGATTTGGGATGATCACGTAGTTCGTACAGAGGAAGATGGTACGGCGCTACTTTATATCGATCGACACATCATCCACGAAGTTACGAGTGCCCAAGCATTTGAAGGTCTAGAAAAAGCAGGACGCAAACTGTGGCGTAAAAACTCGATTGTTGCAATGGCAGATCACAACACACCAACAACAAGCGATATCGGTAATATCACGGATCCAATTGCTCGTCTGCAAGTCGATACTCTTCATAAAAATGCGACAGCACATGATCTTGCTTACTTCCCTATTGGTGATGCTCGCCGAGGAATTGTTCACGTTGCAGGTCCAGAGCAAGGAGCAACATTGCCGGGAATGACGATTGTCTGTGGTGATTCACATACTGCGACTCACGGGGCATTTGGGGCTATTGCGTTTGGAATTGGAACAAGTGAAGTTGAACACGTCATGGCGACAAGTTGCCTTGTCCAGAAAAAATCTAAAACGATGAAAATTGACGTTGTTGGCGACCTTAATCCCAATGTCACCGCAAAAGACTTGATTCTTGCAATTATTGGTCAAATTGGTACTGCAGGCGGCACTGGCTATGCGATTGAATTCAGTGGTCAAGCAGTAAGAGATCTTTCGATGGAAGGCCGAATGACGATGTGTAACATGGCGATTGAAGCTGGCGCACGTGTCGGACTTGTGGGCGTTGACCAAACAACTATTGATTATGTCAAAGATCGCCCTTTTGCACCTAAAGCACAAGATTGGGATCAAGCAGTTGCTTATTGGAATACGCTTCATACAGATGACGGTGCTGAATTTGATAAGATCATCACGATTGATGCGACACAAATTGAACCACAAGTGAGTTGGGGAACGAGCCCAGAAATGGTCATCGGTATTAATGATTTAATTCCAGATCCTGCAAAAGCAAGCAATCCTGTCCAAAAAGAGAGTATCGAAAAAGCCCTTAAATATATGGGATTAACAGCCAATCAATCCCCGAAAGATATCAAAATCGATAAAGTCTTTATCGGCTCATGCACTAACTCGCGCATCGAAGATATTCGTGATGCAGCAAGAATGGTCGAAGGTAAAAAGAAAGCGGATAATGTGAAACTTGCGATGATTGTTCCCGGTTCTGGCTTAGTAAAAGCTCAAGCAGAGAAAGAGGGATTAGACAAAATCTTCATTGATGCAGGATTTGAATGGCGCGAACCAGGTTGCTCAATGTGCTTAGCAATGAACCCAGATCGTCTCGATCCTTATGAACATTGCGCATCGACCTCAAATCGCAACTTTGAAGGTCGTCAAGGTGCCGCAGGTCGCACACACTTAGTAAGCCCAGCGATGGCAGCCGCAGCTGCAATCGCCGGTCATTTTGTTGATATTCGTGAATTAAATTAAGTTAGGAGTTTGAAATTATGCAACCTTTTGTGACTCATACAGGAATCGTAGTTCCACTCGATCGCGCTAATATTGATACTGATGCGATTATTCCTAAACAATTTTTAACCAGTATCTACAAAACCGGATTTGGTCCTAATCTTTTTGATGAATGGCGCTATATGGATCGTGGAGCACCGGGAATGGATAACTCCAAACGCCCACTCAATACAGAGTTTTCACTCAACCAACCAGAATATTCAGAAGCCACAATTCTACTTGCACGCGATAACTTTGGTTGTGGTTCTTCACGTGAACATGCAGTATGGGCATTAACGGATTATGGCTTTCGCTCGGTGATTAGTTCGAGTTACTCTGATATTTTCTTCAACAACTGTTTCAAAAATGGCTTTTTACCAATCCGTTTAACAGAAGATGAGGTGGATCAGCTTTTCAAACTCACTGCTCAATATTCTGATCTTGAAATCAAAGTTGACCTTCCTGAACAGACTGTCACCGCGCTTCATCAAGAAGAAATAAAAGCAGGTCCATTTACCTTTGATATTGATGCATTTCGCAAACATTGTATGATCAATGGTCTCGATGACATCAGTCTTACACTCGAGCATCAAGATGATATTCGTGCTTATGAGGCAAAACGCGCTAAAGAAGCACCCTGGATCTTTAGAGATTAATCATATCTTCTAAAATCCTTACTTTTAACAAAGTAAAAATGCCGGCATCTTCAATAGAAGATTACCGGCATTTTTTATCTCATGAATATTTATTAGATAATCATTTACTCACATTCCTTCGGCATGATCATCTCTTTTACAAAATCGACTTCCCCTGTTTCTACTTTGTAAAATGCGCCAGCAATACCAATTTCACCTTTTTCATGCATCTCTTTCAAAACAGCACTCTTTTCTAAAATATGCCCGATTGTATGCTCCACATTATGAAATGCAACCATATCCACCGCCTCTTTAGATTGAATATCAATGCCTTGATGAACTGATTTCACATGTTCAATTGATGGTTTTACTTTGGCTAAAAGATCAGTTAAATGTCCAAGCTCTGTGCCATGACACGCTCCGGTAATTGCGCCACAATGTGAATGCCCTAAAACAACAATCAACTTTGATCCGGCAAGTTTACACGCAAACTCCATAGAACCAATGATGTCATCATTCAGCACATTGCCGGCAATTCTCGCACTAAAAATATCCCCTAAACCTTGGTCAAAAATGAGCTCAGCAGAGGTTCTGCTATCAATACAACTTAAAATGATTGCAAAAGGAAATTGCCCTTCCTTCGTTTCGTTGACCTGCTCAAGCAAATTACTGTGAGCTTTAAGATTTGCCACAAAGCGTTTATTTCCTTCCTTTAAGAACGATAGCGCTAATTCTGGCGTTAAACATCTTTGATCTTCTAAATTATGTAATCTCATGATTTTAATGTCTTTTATTACTGTTATTTTATCGCACAATCTGTCGTCACTAGACAAATTGCGATGGCAGTTAAACAGTCTACTCCGATTTTTCAAAAAATCAGAGCTATTGAAAAATTTTACTGCATGTTTTGAGCATTATTTAGACAAAAATACAACCTATCGCAATCAATGCCCTATCACTTTAATCATAATTCCCTCCGGTGATCCTGCTGTTAACGCTGTATTTCCTTCCGCTTTAAACGCACTATCTAACGTTTTCATTATCGTAAATTTTGCAGAATCACGATAATCATAAAAAACACCGTCAGGCTCATTATAAAGATTAAAATCCCCTTGAAGTACTCGGCAATGAGGACAGTTATTAGCAAAGTATGACCCTTGTAATGTTTTACTATAAGTCTTTCGGTACTCTGGATTTTCCCGAACAATCTCTGCTAAGCACTCTAAATCAAGCGCCGTGATATTAGAGACAAAGGAAGCGTTATGAACTTCTTGCCAATTTAAAAACGGATATCCCAAAACATTATCTTCATACCTCGATAATTCATAATAGTTTTGTAATAAAAAAGTGCTGACAATCATCTCATTTTCACATTTCCAGCACGCTTTTTTTGCCGTCACAATCGCATATTGTTCTGCCAGTAAGTTGTAGAACGATTCTCGAATCAACCACTTTTTTAATAGAGGATTAATCGAATCCTTAACCTCTATAAACCACAATTTAATGGTAGGATTCCAACGAGCACCGAGCGCTTTGGCTTCCTCCTTTTCCGCAAAAGGAACATTTAAATACAACTTCATTTTGCACCTCCTCTTGGATTCTTTTACATCACAATGTCACAAATCATGCAGCAAATACATCACGCTATGATTTAGCAATTGTTCAATGAACGCTCACTCATCTCTTATAAAGGATGACAAAATATCAGCAATTTGACATCAATTTCTGGCTTGATAGCACAAGATACCAACATTAGTACTTCATCATCCACTAAAAGTCTCATTAAGAGGATTTTAACTTCGTCTTAAACTTCAAATTTATGCGGTAAACGGTTAAAATTGGTAAGATTGATTCTACCGATTTTGATTTCGGCATTCGCCTATCATCAAATTTCATCCAGAATTTTTTT
>DXHP01000204.1 GCA_019113305.1 Candidatus Ignatzschineria merdigallinarum
CGTTGAATTTACAGCAGAGACTAATGAAGCAGCTATCATCGAAGCGATTGATAACATCGGTTTTACCGCCACAGTTGCATAACGAACAAATTTGTAATATTCAAAAATTAGAAAGCAGCAATAATAACTATTGCTGCTTTTTTGTGTTATCGATAATAGGGCTGTTTCTGATAATGCTAGTAAAATCTGTTTTAAAGCGAAACGTTATACTGTATTTCTATAAAAATTACATCATTAAACAGCTAATTCATAAACTTTCTCGTCCGATCTTTAGCATGTTCCGAGCATGACTCTCATCAATGATCCTATTCAAAACTGATGTTTCTCAAATCTGTTAAATTAAGAGTGCATCACATTTTGACGTAATATATTGGTTATCATTGCCTTGAATTTCCCGAATCATCTCATTGCGCTCACATTCCCATCTGTTCGGCGGATATTTTTCATTCCATCTGTTCATAAGGTTCTTTTCACGATCTGAAATTGCGAGTTCATAACGACCAACCATATAGAGATAAGTTCGAGCAATCATTCCTTTCACTTCATTGCGGGGTTGTACTTGGCGATTTTTAAAATCAGTGGCAAATTGACATTGACCATATTGATTAAAACGCTTGGTAAATTCACTAAATCGAAAGTTAGAGCGATCACCATTAATTTCCCCAATTGCCGGCTGCAGGTTGTGCATATCACCTTCCATTACATTAAAGAATTCGTTGTAATCAGGTTGTGTTTTACAATTTTCACGGCCACCTTTTTGCCAGCACTGCAGCTGATTGCCGAAAGCATATGCTGGCATGACATGCTCCCATTCAATTCGGTTAGCTCGCTCGGCATTTTTTCGGATCTGATAGCCGCAACTTGCTAAATCAACTTCGCCACGTTTTCCTTGCCATGAAAAATCACAGCCACAATAAAACTCCTTCTGCTCAGGATGGGCTTTATAAAGCTCAATTAAACGAGATTTCGCCTGATTGAAAGTCTGTCCTTCCATCTGTTTCTCAGGCTGAGATTTACCAAGAATATCCAGATCGAATTGTGAAAAATAGGCTGAAGCAATCAGTAATATGGCACCAATTAACCAATAAAGTGGATTTTTTTTCTTAAAAAACTCCTTTGCGAGTTGTTCAATGATATTTTTTGACTGTTTTTTCCGTGCCATACTGCAATGAATATCCCTATAGATGATGACGATCTTGTAATCCATAATCGTCGTTTATTGAGCCCATGCATTATACGGATATTCCCAGCATTATGCAGAAAAGCATTAATAAAGGCTCACTTTGAAAATTTGAGCTCTGTTGAAAAAACTGTCTAGCGATTACCAGTAATATCATGCCCCATACAATTTAATGTTTCATTATTTCCTATTCGGATCTTCTGATTTAAATCACAAAAGAATAATCTTTACAATATCCTTTATAAATTAACAGTTTACGGTGATAAGCTAAGCGATTAATCATCATTTCAATGACTATCTCATTAACCAAGGAGTAATAAAGATCATGAAACTGAAATATTTGGCGAGTCTATTAACAATTGTTTTCTTAACAGGTTGTAATATCAATTTAACAGAAGAGGGTATCCGTGATGCTGCCAGAAGCTCTGCTAATACAAACAACTCTTTTTGTGATGATCATGGCGGAAAAACATTTTTCAAAGATGGACAATGGTATTGCCGATTACCTCAAAAAACAATCATGAATACACAAGTTCCATACGAATATTTAGAAAACGAATATTAATTATTGAGATCGATATCAAGAAAAAGACTGCTTTAATAAACCTTTATTTAGGAAAATGAAAATTCTTGTGATTCCAGAAAAGATATTTTCTGACCTAAAAATTTACAACTTCATGATATCTATATAAAAAACATCATGATAGAAAATAAAGATCGTTCGGCTATTCGTTGTTTTATGAATAACCGCTACAATCAATTTCTATTATGATTTTTTTATTTCATTTCCCTATAAAAGGCGCTTTATGTCTTTAGCATCCGTACTTTTAACTTATATTATCTCTGTCACAACCTTTTTAATTCTCCCAGGTCCGGTGAACTTATTTGTCGTTAATTCTACTTTAAAATATGGGATAAAAGGTACGATTCTTGCTATCGTTGGAACAAACTTAGCGTCTTTAGTACTAATAGCTATTGCGGGCTTTTTAATTGCTGGTGCAGACTCTATTGATCATCGTATTTTGGATGTTCTCACACTATTAGGAGGTTTGTTTTTACTCTACTATGGTGTTATGCAGGTACGTGATGCGGCCAGAAATCCGCAAGAATCTGCAGAAAAAAACACGATCACAGCATCAAGAAATTCTTTAACTCACAGCTCCCCTATAAAGCTAATTTCTCAAGCATTTGCCATTGGTATCTCTAATCCTAAAGATGTTATCTTTTTCATCGCCTTTTTCCCGCCTTTTATTTTACAAATGGGATTTTCAATTCCTTATAGTTTACTTATTTTAACGATTATCTGGTGCATTTTAGATTATACGTTATTACTGACATATGGGATTTTAACGAATCGCTTCATTAAAGGTCCGTTTGAGAAAGTTTTTGCATTGATCTGTGGCTTATTATTCTGTGGTATTGGTATCTATGCTATTTACTTAGCGATAACGGCGCTCATTATTTAGGATTTCAATATGTATTCTAATCATTACCATTATTAAGGAATATAACGACATTCGTTTTAATAGATTATCAATATAGTTCTGTTATTCTAAGATAGTGTCCTATTACTAGTAGATGAATAGGCGATTCATTATTCTATAAGAATTTAGCAGAGGAGTTGATGATGAGCTTTAAAGATAAGATTGTAATTATTACCGGTGGTGCAAGTGGCATTGGTGCAGCGACGGCAGAAGCTTTCTGTAAAGAAGGGGCAAAAGTGGTCGTGGCTGATTTGAGTGATTCTGGAAAGCATTTTTGTGACCAACTCAATCAACAAGGTTTCCAGAGTGCTTTTTTTAAAATAGATGTGACGGATATTGCACAAAATCGAGCACTGATTGCTTTCACCATCGAAACATTTGGCGGATTAGATATCGTCTTTGCTAATGCCGGCGTTGCAAGTGATACGGGTCCTGCTGATAAAACATCATTTGAAGCATGGAAACTATGTGTTGATGTAAACCTTAATGCCGTATTTACCTTAGATAAACTCGCTATTGAATATTGGTTGGAAAAAGGGCAGAAAGGCGTGATTGTAAACTGTGGGTCAATTCATAGTTGGGTCGGAAAGTCCGGCATTTCGGGTTATTCCGCAACAAAAGGTGCCGTCAAGCTATTAACTCAAACCTTAGCGATCGATTATGCGGCAAAAGGGATTCGAGTCAATGCCGTTTCACCAGGATACATTGATACCCCATTTTTAAGTCAGGTTCCTAAAGATGTGATGGATGAGATTATTAAAGCGCATCCTATTGGTCGCTTAGGACGTGCGGAAGAAGTTGCTAATGCTGTACTTTTTCTCGCTAGTGAGAAAGCCTCTTTCATCAATGGTATCTCTTTATTAGTCGATGGCGGCTATGTTGCACAATAATTAATGAAATAAGTATGCTTGTCTAAGGTTTTATCACTATTGGTAAGTGCCGAAGATCAGCTCAATTTATCCCAATCTCTAGAAACCTCTGAAAGATCTTGTTATGATTCAGAGGTTTTTTATTGATCAATCAACAATTTTTCCAACAGATGGAGTATTTGAGGTATTCATGGCTATGGATTATCAAACAGCAAAAGCAGTGATTCAAAAACGTGTGGCGCAATCTCGAGAGAATATTGGGATTTTTGATCTTTACAGTATGATTCTCGCGGATGATCTGCAGGCTGTGATCAATATGATTGATGAGCTAGAGCAGGGAACGAGTAATGAACGTTTAACTTGGGAATATGCCTATCTTTTAGGGCAAGCAATCGGTAATCTTGATACCGCCGAATCTATTTTGCATTATTTTGGCAAAACAATGGGCGAAAACGCAGAAACGCTAGCTGAGGCGTTTACCGCCATTGATAATAAATTAGTGAATTTACATCCTGAAATAAATGCCTAACTAAAGTTAAAACGCCGGTATTTTATAAGAATACCGGCGTTTCAGAAGTAACAGATTTTATCTAAAGAATCATTGTGTGATTACACGTCTGCTTTTCCTTGCATCACTTCACGAACGATATACTCTGCAATCGCTAACGAAGATGTTGCCCCTGGTGATGGTGCGTTACGAATATGGGTAATATTCCCATCACGGCGAATCACGAAATCATCAACTAACGTACCATCCGGATTCATCGCTTGCGCACGAATACCACGAGTGGCAGGTTTAACCGTCATATTTGATAAGCTAGGAACATATTTAGTCGCTTCATTAATGAAGTTCTTTTGGCTGAATACAGTTTTTGATTCACGCATTGCTGCAGGAATATTACGAAACGCAAAGCGCCAGAAGCCAGGATAGAAGATAAATTCTTTAATATCTTTTAGATTAAAACCTTTTCCATCATAATTTTCACGAGCTTTTGAAAGGAATGCGTTCGGTCCGATCGTCATTTTCCCATCAATACGCTTCGTAAAATGTACACCTAAAAATGGATATTTAGGATCAGGAACTGGGTAAATTAAGCCTTTTACATCATGTGTAAATTGATCATCTAACACAAAATATTGACCAAAGAATGGAACGATTTTCGGTGTTTCAACATCACCTGAATTCTTCGCTAAACGATCTGACTGTAATCCGGCACAGCTGACCGCATAATCAAATTTTGTTCCGTAAACTTTGCCGCCATCCAGAGTAATCGTGATTTTACCGTCACTACTATTCTTAATGGATTGAACGGGGCTACTGAGCTCGATCTTTCCGCCACGTTCTTTGATCTCTTCAGCAATACGCTTCGCGATCTTTTCATAACTAACGATCGCTGTTTCAGGAGAGTGAAGGGCAGCAACACCAATACAGTTTGGCTCAACGGTTTTAATCTCTTCACCATAAAGCATTTTCACGTTTGGCACTTCGTTATCGAGCGCAATTTGATACAACTTTTTCAAACGTTCTTCTTCAACTTCATTCAATGCGACGACCACTTTTCCGCACTGATCATAAGGCAAATTATTGTCTGCACAATAATTGCGTACAAGCTCAACACCACGTCGACATAATCTTGCTTTTAAGCTACCCTTTGCATAATATAATCCTGCATGGACAACACCAGAGTTGTGACTAGTTTGATGTTGTGCGACTTCTGACTCTTTCTCAAAGAGTGTTACGTTCGCATCTGGATAATCAATGAGAAGTTGTCTAGCAACGGATAATCCGTTAATTCCTCCTCCGATCACTGCATAGTTGACGGTTGACACATTTATCTCCTTATTAAGATACTTGAATATGAAAAAACTAAAAAAAATCGAAAGTCTCTCTGATCAAGCGTTTGAACTGTTACGCGAAGCGATCCTTAACAATGTGTTAGAACCAGGAAAACTTTATTCGGCAACTGAAATCGGTGAATGGGTTGGTGCATCTCGAACGCCCATTCGAGAAGCGGCGCAACAACTAGCAAATATTGGTCTTGTTCGTATAGAAAGAAACCGTGGAATCCGTATTCTGCCGACCTCTTTGAAAGATCTTTTAGAATCATTTCAGATTCGTTTAATGCTTGAAGTACCGCTTGTTCGTAAAGTTGCCATGATTCGGACAGAGGAAGATATTAAGACCCTTGAAAAAGCTTACAGTAAACTTCTTAAGGCAGCAGAAGCAGATGATGCTAAAGAAACGCTTAATGCTGATAAGGATTACCATTCAGAGCTTCTCAAAATTGCCGCGGTTGAAAGGGCTTTAGCGATTATCGATAATACCCGTAATACGGTGCTTTTGACAGGTCCTAGTACCATCCCACATTCTCGTACTTGTATGGAAGCTTTTGAAGATCATAAAGGACTTCATGAAGCGATCCTTCAAGGAGATCCTGATGCTGCCGGTAAAGAGATGGAACGTCATATTATTAATACCGCTCGCCTTTTAGTTAGCCAAGAATCAGGAAGTCGAGAGAACTGGAATGACTCAGATCTTCTTGAACAATTTTCATGGATTCATAAATAGTTAAAAAATCGCTCCTTGTTATTTGTTGATTAAAATTCTTCAGATGATGACTATTTTTAGCATAACTAAGAGTTGCATGCAACATACCGAAAGCAATATTTGCGGATTTAGGAAGACAAGGGGCAAACTTTAGACAAATGGGGCTTTGATTAGCCCTTTAATCTTATGAAGAATTCCTTATTTGCAAGAACTATTTAGACAAATTATTATTCTTACAAAGGAACTAAATTATCCAAAACATTGGAAAATAGATCTTAAATAGATCTTAAATAGATCTGTTTTAATGACTATGTCGTATAAGTTTTTTCAATTTGGATAATCAAATTTTAGTACGGATATTAGTACGGATAAAAAGCAAAATAACTAACAGATCACATAAAAAAAGATCTCGCTATTGGTTAGAAACACGATCTACGGATGAGTGGTTAAAATTTCATCAAGGAACGCCGGCAGCCATCACAGAAATAGATTGCTAAAAAGTTCTAAAACTTTTTATGAGATAGTTGAAATGACAGATATTAACTATGTCTGATTCTATATATTATGTTAAATTAACCATGTTAGCCATTTTTCTATCTAGACTAGAAACCGCCGGCAAACATAGCCGGCAATTGAGTCATTTGATATTTCTTCAAAGAAGAATCATTCTCTTATTTATTGAATGGGTTTTGCTTCATTAATTGGTACTTCTAATCCAAAATTCTCATCACTATTACTATTATCCATTTCAGATTCTTCATTAAAAATCTCTTCATCATATTCTGCAAATGCATCCTTTGTTGGCGTATCAAAGATAGCCGCTAAAGGCGCCATCATTGCCGGCAAAAATAGTGAGCTCATAAAACCTGAATTAGGCTCAGAACCATAATCTAAAGAAAATGAGATAAACTCTTTATCTGTCGTAACTTGCATTCCTAATCGTGATGAATCTGCAAAAGACATCTGGTCAGCACGCGGCATTTTAGTCACGTCAAAACTAGTACCTAAAAGATCAGCACTATTTTGTAAGAATTGCAGATAATTGTAATACCAATAGCGGTCGGCATTCTTCCAATCAATTGTGGCGGCAAAGAATACATTCTCACTATTAATCCCTTGATTTTTAGTCAACCAACGATCAAATCGCTCATTGCCGAGTTTATTTTCTTCTTCCACAATCTGAGGTAATGCGCTGAGTCTAATATAATCGCCGTCATCCCCAAAATAGAGATGCCAATTCAAATCTAAGGCTCTAATTCCGTAAATATTGGCGACGTACTCATTAATAAATGGGTAAGCAACCGCAATACCCGCTTGTTCGGGTTTAGAGAGATCCTCTTGCTGAATCAGTTTAAGTAATGGATTCTGAATGGTAATATGGTGAATCTTGCGATCTTTACTATAGCGAAGCACACCCTCATGATTTTTTTGCGCTAACCATTGATACAAGGCCTTTTTA
>DXHP01000205.1 GCA_019113305.1 Candidatus Ignatzschineria merdigallinarum
ACTCCTTCATAGATAAATCCTTGCGCTTTCATAAATTCAGGATCATACATATTGCGCCCATCTAACAGTAACGGCGTTTTCATTAACGCCAACATCTGATAATAATCTGGGCTATAAAACTCCTGCCAAGCCGTCAGCACACAGAGCGCATCCGCATTTGTGAGCGCCTGATATTTGTCCGCCGCAATCTCAACCACATCTTCACCATATTGCGCTAAAATCGCCTCACTTCCTTCTGGATCATAGAGCGAAATCGCCGCACCTTGGGCTTTTAATGCAGCAATCATTTGATGAATTGGTGCGTTATAAGTACTCGAAGTTCCCTCTTTGAACGTTGCACCCCAAATGGCAATCCGTTTCCCTTTTAGGTTTGTTTGGTAAAAGCGCCACAACTTACGGAACAAAATCTCTTTCTGCTCCTCATTAATCGCCCAAACTTGCTCTAATAAACGACCCCCAATCCCACTTTCAGAGACGACGTTGGAGAGCATTAAAATATCTAACGAAAAATTCTCGCCGCCAAATCCAGCTCCCGGCGATAAGTAACTACTGCCAATGCGACTATCAGACGCTAAACCTTCTTTAATATTAACAATATCAATCCCCATTTTTTCAGCCACATTCGCCAGATCATTCATATAACTGATTCGTGTTGCTAGCATGCCTGAGATACTCATTTTAACAAGTTCTGCATCTAAAATCGGCATCCAGAGATATTGTGAATCTAAGGGGAAAAATGGACGAAATAACTCTTTTAGCAATCTTTTCGCTTCTGCATCCTCAACACCCACAATCACCTTTTGCCGCTTTAAAAAACTCTCAATCGACTTTCCTTCCTGCACCGTATCAGGCAGATAAACCCATGCATCATCCGGCGCTAAGGCTTGTAGCTTTTCGGTACCATATAAGCCAAAAGTACCGCTATTAATCATTAAGCGTTTCGCGCTGCCATAATATTTCGGCAGCGATTGAATAAATGCTGCTGCTTCTGCAAAATGTGCCGGATCATAACAGAAGAGATAACACTCAATGTCCGCCATCGGCAATGTTTGTAGATCCTGAATCAAATCAAACCGCTGAGCTATTGCATGTTTTTTTAAAGTCGATAAAAGATGAGCATCTCGGATGGTATCTTCGTAGATATTCGTATCACAAGTAGATCCAGGAACTCCGGCATAAACAGAAACTTCATTGCCATATTCTGACAACAGCGCTGTCATTACGCCAGCTTGCAAGGTCGTACCAATCACTGCCACTTTCATCTTATTTCACCGTTTCAATCAGCTGTTTAAATGATGCGCCTAAGGTTGGATGCTGCAGACCATAATGTAAAATTGCTTCTAGGTAGCCTATTTTACTGCCACAATCAAATGTTTGCCCTATCATACGATACGCTTCTACCGAGGCACTCTCTTGTAACATCGCGATCGCATCCGTTAATTGAATCTCATTGCCGGCACCTTTCGGCGTATTTTCTAGCAATGTCATAATTTCTGCCGGTAAAACATAACGCCCAATAACGGAAAGATTTGAAGGCGCACTGCCAACCGCAGGCTTCTCCACAATGCCTTGCATGAGAATACTTTCACCCTCATTTGGTGCTCGAGAAACATCGACAATACCGTACTGATCCACCAAATGCGCTGGCACTTCTTCCACCATAATTTGCGCCGCTTTCGATTGAGAGAAATTCTCGATCATCATTTTTAAATCATTTTTTGCTTGCGTGGGTGCGGAATCCACCAATACATCCGGCAATAACACAGCAAATGGTTCATTACCTACTAATGCTTTTGCGCACAAAACCGCATGTCCTAATCCTAAAGGTTCACCTTGACGAACGCTCATCACTTTCACATGCGGCGGAATAATTGCTTCGATCTCCGCCAAAACATCGAGCTTATTCTTCTCTCTGAGAATCGTTTCTAACTCAAAATTTTTATCAAAGTAATTCTCAATACTCGCTTTAGAGCTGTGCGTCACTAAAATAATCTCTTCAATGCCGGCATTGACCGCTTCTTGCACCACATAATCAATCGCCGGACGATCCACCACCGTCACCATCTCTTTCGGAATTGCCTTGCTGGCCGGCAAAAAACGGGTTCCTAAACCTGCAACAGGAAGAACGGCTTTTTTAATGCTCATGATCTCAACATACCTTTTCTAACAGAATTAATGCGCATTATTGTACTATATAAACAAAATGAATAAGACCGCTCATTTCCCAATCATCATCTGTTCGCGATGCTTCTTAAAGTCAAATAATGCGCTGTAATCCTCCCTAAAAATAATCATCTTTTAACAGCTGACGCATCGCTGGGGAGAATGCTGGCATGCTTCTAATCATCTCGTGCCAGCAGTTGAAGCAACTATTCTTAGTTCGAAACAATAACGAAACATTAAAAATGATAGCTAATCCCAATCATTGGGCCTTTTTGCGTCACATCGTAAACCGTACGATCTTTACGATAATCAACGCTGAGTGCGCGATATCCTGCCGCAACGGTAAAGTCTTTCGTGATCAACCAGTTTAGCAACAGCGCCGCATCCCAATCTGATTTCGCGCCGCCTTTACCCACTAATCCCCAAGACGTGATGGAGAACTGATCATTAAACTTATAATAACCACGAAGCCCTACTTTTACGTCCACCCAAGATTTATTCACGCCGGCAGAGCGACCATTAAAAGGCCCACCATTGAGCGTTAAATCCACATCGGTATGCCAAGTGCGTAATCCTCCAACAACATCTAATCGTGCCTGTGGATTCTCCCAGAAAGTATAGCCAACGCCGGCAAAACCAGTAATAACCTTACCACTCGCTTTGATCTCTTTTGCCGGCACTTGCGGCGGTAAACCATGCTTAATAGAGCTATCGATATACATAAAATCAAATAACAGACTATAAGGTCCTTTTCGCGCTTCGCCCATAATCATGGCAGAGAGATCCACATTGCTCACGATATCTGAAAAACTCGATTTCACATGATGCGTTCCTACATGACGATGCCCTAAATCTCCATCGATACTTGCCGCCCAGATGTAAGGCGCGATACGAAAATGCCATTCATCCTGATACGATAGATTCTCTGCTTGCGCGAATGAATAACCTGTCCCGAACAACAGTAGTGACGAAGCACACAACCTTGAAATATTTTTACAAAACAGACGATTACAAAACAAGTGATTATAAAAGCGCATTAGAACTCTCCATTTCACATGATGTAAGGCTAAACAACAGATAAAACCGCACACGAATAACGAAAGAAACACTGCTATAGAAATAACATAAATTGACGTTTGATACACATAATATCCTGATTAGTTTATGATTCACCGCCAATTCAGCAATTTAGTGACGCTCTAGTATTACAATCCTTTAGTTTTAGCAAAATCAGACAATGATTCTATCAATTTTTTACGTCTTGCAAAATGTGTTTGGCAATGCGCTATAAATGCCGATAAGTCCTGATGTAATCCTCGAGCAAACACAAGATCCACCAATTGATAAGTAAATTCATACACATTGCTCTGTGTATGCGTTAAATACTCGATCTCCTTCACTAAGGCAGCCTTATATATCGCATCAATATCTGGATGCTGCAGTGGCAATAGACTCGTTAAATAAAAGAGTGCATTATTTTTATGATCGCTACTTTTGAATGCGTAGTTATTTAAGATCATGCTCTGATCACGATACCAATCCAAATACTGTGTTAGCTGATGATACTGCCGCTCTTCCCAGAAAAACAGTGCTCGCTCGTCCTCTTTAATATCAAGATTTTCAACCTGAACATAAAGCTTATCTAAAGCCTCATTGTACGATTTTTCATCATCATGTAGCTCACCGATTAACTTGCTTTTCAACATTACCATATCTAACAGAGGTACAAAATAGAGCGAGCTTCTGGCGTACTTAGGATCTGTTAAAAACCGATCCACAACACGACTTGCTCTCTCCCACTCTTTTCCTTCTAATAATACCTCTAACAGCTCTATACTAAAACGCTCTTTTTCCACAGCTGCACTATATTGCAGATACTTATCGACTTCTCCTCGATTCTTATAATAGCGTTGATAATAATACGCCCGATCCTGCTCTGTTAAAAATTCACACTCCTCAATCACTTGCAGAAAGAACTGATCTTCTAATTGCCAATCCGGTGTCATCATCATCGAGGTAAGAATATACTTTTGATACGCTTCGCTACTATCAAACAGTGCCGGAACTCTCGAATTACTTAAAGAGATCTGCTCTAATATCATATCATGTGCCACAGCGCCTTTTGACATTGCCAGCAATCGCCATAATCCTTGATAACCTTCCTCCCGTAATCTACTTTCAATCACAGGTTTTATCTCTTTAGGATTTGTTTCTAGTGTTTCCAAAACTGCCGAAATCAGCTCCTCTCGAATCTCCTCAAAGACAATATAGTTATGCCCTTGAGAGAGCCATTCGTCATCAATCATCTGCGCGATCGAGATCGATAACTCCAATGCCTTAGGCTTCATCGCAGATGAGAGGTTTAAGTGATACATAATCTGCCGGAGATAACTCAGGCTCCCATCGATCGCCCGAGTAGATTTTTCACCAATATAATCGTTATCAAAGACTTGTCGTTGTTTTTTAATAAATCGTAATATTGATTTTAAATCAATATTTTGGGCTTCCCACCAAGCGCGTGTTACGGAATGATTCACTTTCTGCGTTACTAATAAATGCTCGAGTAACGCGGCTTTTTTCTCCAACGTTAACGCTTCTAAAATTTTTGTCACATATTGTGGATAAGCAGCTTTTGGGCGTTTAGAAACAGGATTTTGTTTCTTAACAGCTTTGGTTCTAGTCGATTTCCCTGTACTTTCCGCATTCAAGTTTTGACGTGACGCAATCTCTTCGGATGCTTTAACAACTTCAAGTTCCACCATCAGATCCTGATAATGCTTTAACACCTCTTGATTCGGCAAATAATTAAGATCTGCTAATGCATAAACTGCCGCGACAATATGCTTGCATTTTTGCTGATTGTGATCTGATGGGCAATCACATCGCCCCGTCAATCTTTCTAAATCTAGTCTTAGTTCATAATAATTATTATGACTACCTTCAGCACGAGCGATGACAATACCTCGGCGATTATTCGTATGAAAATCAAAGATCTTCCCTTTTTGATAGTAAGCCACGCCACGACGGTATATCTCTGGCGTTGTATGTAGTTTCAGAAAATGCTTCATATCTAAAACATCATTGAGATACTGTTTCTGAATCTGTTTTTGGTTTAATACTGCTGCCATAAGCACCTCTATTTATCGAAGAAGTCAAGAATTTTTACATTATAGAATGGTGTGAACGCTATGAACACCTTTCATTTTCAACTTGCGGAAAATCCACTATCATTATTGATAACACAAAAAAGCGCGCGACTTCTTGCTAACAAGTGATTGATAAAATCATCTATTTTGCTCCGATATAGTGGAATCGATTTTAAAGGATCTGATTAGAAGTCCTATTTAAAAGCTGACACATCGCTGGAGGGAATGATCCCGATCTTTTATCTATCTCGCGCCAGCAGTTATAAAAGCACTTTTTAAACCAGAATAACTATATATAGCTGTTTTTAAACAAACACCGATAACGATGTATGCTTTATTCCGCACGGATTCTCTAGGTATTTCAAAGTCATCATTTCATATTGGCAATGGAATTTATTTAGTATTAACTATAATTTTTTAGCTATCAGCGAATTGTAATCCTCCCATTTTTAACACCGTTTAAAAGTAGAAGGTTTTAGTCATTTATTGAAACTAGCTTGGTGGCACAGATCCAATTGCTGAATGCGGTCGTTCGTTATTATAACTCCATAACCATTTTGTG
>DXHP01000206.1 GCA_019113305.1 Candidatus Ignatzschineria merdigallinarum
TCAAAAAGGTGCCTTAGTTTTAGCGCATGATGCTTCCGTATTAGCGATTGATAGTCACAAAAAACGCACAAAATATTGGCATGATGATTTCCTTAACTTACAACCGAAACAGACAGAGCTTGCCGAGCTAAAAGCAAGTAGCGATCTCCTTCGTGGTTTGAGTAAAAGAATCGAAAAGCCGAATCAGCGTTTAGAGTTTAATAAGAGCTTAGAAGCGCATTTAGATGAGCATGAAGAGATTCGCTTTCGAGATCTTGAAAATTATTCTCGCTCTTATATGGAAGAGCAGGATATTAATCGTGTTTTTAATGCGGTGCAGAATAAATCGGGCTTTGAAATCGATCGTAATATTTCGGTATCAAGTCAGGAGTTTCGTGAGCAGTCTGCCGGCATTATGAAGAAAATGCGCGTGGCAAAAGGGATTGATCTGATGATCAGTAATCCTGATGCTTACTTAAATGGCATCACGATTGAAGAGACAGAAACGGGTTTTCGTGCCGTGATTGATTTTGATGTTTATGAATCGGAAGATGAAGAGTAGAGAAAGAGATTATTCAATATTTTTCTGAATCACTAAAAAGGATATTTTGATGTTAAAACTCATCGCCGAAGATTTTATTGATCCCGATAAAATTGATTTGGTATTACCTCTTTATGTCGAACTTGTTGAGAAAACTCGGCAAGAATCAGGATGTATTCATTATGAGCTTTGCCAAGATCGTAAAGATGCCGGGCATTTTGTCTTCATTGAAGAGTGGCAAGATTATGCGGCGTTAGAAGCGCATGTGGCATCAGAGCATTTCCAGCGTTTAGTACCGCAGATTGATGCGTATAGTATCGCGGAAGGCAGATTCACCCATTTAGTAAAGCGTTATTAAGCGGTAACTCAGTTGTTATAAGATCGTTATAATGGCTGATGAAAAAGTAGTGGTTACTGATTTATCGGGAATTTCGTCTATTGGATAGATGCGATATGTATTATGTTAAGCACGATCTATTGCTGGATAAATGTGGTTAGTGCCTGATAATAGTTTTCCGGCTCTTCTAGCATGGGATTATGCCCGCTTCTATGGAAGATTACTGGCTGAATATTCGTGTTTTCAAGAATCGAATCCCAAAGAGTTATCGGTGAAACAAGATAATCATATTCACTGAGTAATAGCTTGATCGGCATCGTGCATTTTTCAATAAATGCCTTGGTATCAAATTCCGCAAAAGCCACGCCCCAAAGATAATCGAGTACCGGCATATTATTGATAACGTCATCCCAAAGATAAGCACCATCATAATCATATTGATAGAAGCTATGCGCTTGCATTCGTACATTGATATGTGTGAAGCGATGCTGAGGATCATTAGTGATATCACTTTCTAGCTTTGCAATTTCTTGATAGAAATAGTGTTTTCGCTCATCGGAAGCACTGTTTTCAAAATGTGCGATGGAGCCATCTTGGCGCTCTTTCGTATTTGTGGGTGCAAGATTTGAGAGAATCATGCCGGCAACATGTTCTGGATATTTCTCGGCATAAGCCATTGCCATAAATCCATGACCAGAATGTCCGAGAAAATAGGCTTGTTTAATTCCTAATTCGGTACGAATTGCCTCGATATCTTCTACGATATCCGCAAGCTGAAATCCGGCATTGGGATCTGTGGATTGAGAGAATCCTCGATGATCGATAAAGATGAGATTTAAAGTTTTAAAAATGGGGTTTTGAAACAATCGTGGATAATAGAACGCGCTGCCAATCACAATAATGGGGGATTGGTTTGAATCTCCAAGTTGTCGATATTGGAGAGTATAGCCATCTCGGATGATTGTATTCATAGTTTTTTCTGTTTTGATCTATTAAAGAGAGTGATTTTAACGAATATACTCCTGATTATGCAATGTTATTTCAGATCGAGGTAAGTCATGACGATCTGCCAATAACGGGATTGTTAACTACAAAATGTCCTTTTCATCAAAAGTGGCGTTATAACGAACTTTTTTAGAGAAAGTTTGTCTAAATTTCATTTTTTTTATCCCCCAAAAGAACTATTTTAAGGATTAGACAACTTTCAAAAATCGCTATTTATGGGATGAATGAGCAGTTCCTGTAAGAATCTCATAAGTCCTTTTTATATAACGTGTTTTGATGTTTTTTCTGTCTAAAAATTTTGTTGAGAAATAAACTTTAATTGACTATACAACTTGATTGATAAGTTTTTAAGAATAGACAATAAAATTGTTAATCATTCTCTTTGCTGATAAATTCCTATCTGATAACAATTTTCATTACTGTTTAGGCAAGGGTTATGACACACAAAAGGACAATTCAGGTAGTTTTGTTTTCAGGGATTTTAGTTCCTTCCTCATTATTGGCAGCAGAGATTGTGCTAGCGGATACTGAGGATGTGATTGATTTAGCAAAGGTGGTTGTCGTGGGTAAAGATGCGAAAGAAGAGGTCTTTACAACGAATCAAGTCGCAGCAGACTTTAGCAAAAACCTTGTCCAGGATGAACGTGATTTGTTGAGGAAAGAGGTTGGTATTGGTATCACGGAAAGTGGTCGTGCCGGCAGTAATGGATTTGCTATTCGCGGTGTTGATAAAGATCGTGTTGCCGTGATTGTTGATGGTTTACCGCAAGCGGAAACATTCATGCCTTCGATTTATAAAGGATATGGTTATTTCAATGGTAGCGTGAATAACACTGAGTATGAAAATATCGGTCAAATGAATATCACCAAAGGGGCAAACTCTGTGAGTGATGGTAGTGGCGCTATCGGAGGTTCTGTTCATTTTAAAACAAAAGGTATTGAGGATTTTGTATTAGAAGATCGTGAGCTAGGAGGGTTTTTAAAAAGTGGTTACGCTTCTAAAAGTCGAGAATGGCGGCAAGTAATCGGTGCGGGATTTAGAACTGACAAACTGTTTGGGTTAGCGCAGATGACAAAGCGCTGGGGCCATGAAATTGTGAATGATGGAACGGGAAAGGATATTTATGGTTCGGCACGTAGCAAGCCCGATCCGGTGAAAAGTCGCTCAACTTCTTGGTTAGGGAAAATAGGTTATCAATTGAGTCCACAGCAGCGTATTACGGCATTTTATGAAAGCCGTCAGCAGCATCAAGATACGGAAGAAAAAAGTTTTGATAGTTGGGGAACGCATAGATTTGCGGCAGATACGGCGCCCTACTATCGTTATGGCTTGGAATATGAGTACCTTGCGGATGATCAATCATGGTTAGATACGGTTAATGTGGTTTTAGCCAAACAGAAGATTAATATGAAATCTGAAACCTATAATGTGAAGCAGAGCGATCATGCCATCATTGAGCAGGAATATTCTCGGCAGTTTGATCAGCGCCAGAATATGATTCAAGCGCAACTCTTCACCACACCATTGATGATAGGTTCGCAAGAGCATACGTTTCAAGGAAAGATTGAATATCGTCATGCATCTTTAAGAAATGATAATCACGATGTGGTCTATCTTAGTGATGGTGCGCACCCTTCAAGTTATAGCATTATGACGCCGGTAAAATCTCGCATTGCGGCATTATCGATTCAAGATCAGATAGAATTTTCTCCGCAGTTAAAGGCGATTGTTGGGTTGCGCTATGATCATTATCAATATCGCCCGCAACTCGATGGCAGTAATAAATTTCCAACGAGTTTTGATGCCGCTAAAAAGACTTTTTCGAAACCTTCTTGGCAGCTAGATCTCGCTTATGACCTGACTTCGGAGCATCAAGTCGGTTATAAAATTAGCACAGGATTTAGAGCGCCAAAAATAGAAGAAGTATATTTTGAGTTTGGAAAAGGTGGGGCGAATCACTTTATGCCAAATGTGAATTTAAAATCAGAAACGGCATTGAACCAAGAAATTAGCTATCAGTTTAATAATGAAGTCGCACATTTTGGAATCGGCGCTTTTCATAGCCGTTATCGTAATTTTATTGATGAGCGTGTATCGGAAGGACGAGCAAAAAATCCTTGGTATGATCCTCACAATCCTTGGGGTGGAAGTGAGTACTTTTATGTGAACCAAATTCAATTTGTGAATGTCGCAAAAGCGACGATTTCTGGGATAGAGTTCAGTGGTTCTCTGAATGGGAAGGCTATGGGATTATCAGAGAGCTGGAATTTTTATGCAAAAGGGCAATATAGTAAAGGCAAAAATCAAGATGGCGATCCGTTAAAATCGATCCAACCTTGGAGTATGTTGATGGGTGTTGATTATGAAGCGCCATCGGGGCGTTGGAATACGTCGTTAAGTGCGCGATATAGCGCTGTGAAAAAAGGACGGGATACCAAAGAAACGCTCTATTCATGGCGTGGAAAAGAGGAGAAAGAGTGGCCATGGCTGAGTCATTCATATGTCGTAGTTGATCTAACAGGGCAAGTGAGAATAGACCGAGATATCACTCTAAATATGGGCGTATTTAATCTCTTTAATCGAAGTTATCACACATGGGATAGCTTACGGGATCTCCCTACTTATGGAACAACAAATCGTATTGATCGAAATGGACGTGGTTTAGGACGTTTTACCGCACCAAAGAGAAACTTTGCGCTCTCGATAGAAGCACGATTTTAATGAAATTTTCTACTTGAATGATGCTAGTTTGACCGGCATTTTCAGGGAGAAGGTTAGCAAGTGTGTTAAAACGCAGCGTGTGAACTGCAAAAAGGAAGCCATCTTAGAGAATTAAGATGGCTTTTTATTCATGATTTTTTGTTGATGAGTAACCTATTTGAAGCGGATTCTAATATCAATCAACAAATGGGATATTTTGAGGGTATTTATCTATCAATTTTGCCTGTGATATTTTCTTTAATGTTGAAGATATTATAACTAATGCTTCTTGATCAATGGGTTGTATTAATAGAAAAGATCAATTTTTGGTAGTTCTGTTTTTATTAACACTTTAGGATTAAATATAAAGACACGTCATCGAAAAAGTCAGTATGCTATTGCCCTCCGGCTTCTTTTTTATCTTTTTGTTTGTGGGTAATTTTGCATGATGAAATCATTTTTCTCCGCCCTTTTTCTGTTAACTTTTTCCTTTTCTTCTTCCGTTGCTGTTTCTGAAATTATGGATGGTCGATATCTCGGCGCTGGAAGCGATAGTGATATTGTGATTGAAACAGATGGAGAAGGGCGACAACGATTTTTAATGAATGTGCTGGGTGCAAATGGACATATGTGCGTGGATGTTGCCGGCACAATCATAGGAAATCAGGGATTAGTCGATGATGAGGAAGATTTAGGATTAGGTGTTTGTGAGTTAGATTTTCAGCAAAATCGGCATATTCTAGATATCACGGCAAAAGATTATGAAGGATGCCGACAATATTGCGGAATGCGCGCAACCTTAGAAGGCTCTTATCGCATGCCGCCGCAAAACTGCACTTTCAACGCCATGACAGCACAGCGTTATGAATTTAAGAAACTCTATGATGAAAAGCAATACGGCGATGCCGAAGCGATTCTCAATCGCTTATTAAGCCAATGTGATTTCTATCTTGATTTCGTGCAGAGAGATGCCATTCGTAACGATCTCGCGCTCACGCTTTATCATCAAGGAGAACCACTACGCTGCTTAGAAGTGTTAAGTAGTACTGTGACAATGGACCCCAATATCTATCTGCCGCCATTAGAGCAAGAGATGTACGAAGACACCGAAAAAGCGATTCGTTTTAATTGGGGATTGTGTGGGGGTTAGAAGTGAGTCGTATATTTTAAAATACCTTTATCAGTCAATAGTGAAACACAAAAAAGCCACTCTCTTTCGAAAGTGGCTTTTTCAGCTAGCTGGTGGAGGCGGCGGGATTTGAACCCGCGTCCGAAAACTATCCATTCTTGGTACTACATGTTTAGCCGAATCTTTAATTTAACTTCGCATCGTCCGACCGGCAGGAGATGCAAAGCTGTTCTAAGTTAAGTTTCGCAGAATATCCCCTAGAAATGATATTCCACTATTTCGTTTAAGTTGACTGATGATAATACCGAACGAACACAGCATTATGATCAGTTAGCAGACTAAGCTGCTAAAGCGTAGTTATTATCGTTTGCAATTAT
>DXHP01000207.1 GCA_019113305.1 Candidatus Ignatzschineria merdigallinarum
ACCACAGGCTTTTCATGCGATGAAAGATCTGCTTTCTCTAGCTAAAGAAATCATCCATGATTTGCCCGACGAAAAGGCAGAGTTATGAGTGAGTCAACCGCAGTTTATCCCGGCACTTTTGATCCGATCACTAATGGTCATTCCGATATCATTATTCGTGCAGCACGTGTTTTTCCGAAACTAATCGTCGCTGTTGCGAAGATTACAGGTCCGAAAAAGCGCCCGCTTTTTACCTTTGAAGAACGATTAGATATGGCAAAAGAAGTCTTTAAAGATTACAACAATATTGAAGTTGTTGGCTTTAACGATCTCCTTGCGCGCTATATGGATACGATCGGCAGCCATGTTTTAGTCCGCGGATTACGCGCCGTTTCTGACTTTGAATATGAATTCCAAATGGCGAGCCTGAATCGTCATCTTAATGAGAAAGTCGAAACGATCTTCTTAACGCCAAGCGAGAAATATTCTTTTGTCTCTTCCACCATGGTGCGTGAAGCATCTATGCTCGGCGGTGATGTGAGTGCGATTGTGCATCCTTATGTCAAAACCGCGCTTGAACGCAAATACCAAGAGAAATTAAAACAGCAAGCGGAGCCTTAGACGATTCCGTTCATCCTATGCTAAAATCGCGGCTCTATTTCTCTCGGCATTTTCGGTTTATGGCTCTCATTTTAGGATTTCACGTTTATGACTATCGATTATAACGCTCCCGAATTTATCGAACGTCTTAAAGAAAAAGCGCTTGAAATCGGTATTAATGAGCTTTCAAGCGCCGATATTGATCCTGGAAAAAACCGTGATTACTTTATTGAGTGGCTCGGCGAAGGATTTCATGGCGATCTCGATTACATGTATAAACATGGCGAAAAACGCTATCATCCCGATCAGCTCGTTCCCGGCACGGTTTCTATGCTGACGGCGCAGCTACATTACTATAATCCTGATATTGATGCTAAAGCACGATTAGAAGATCCGAATCACGCTTATGTTGCCGAATATGCGCTTGGGCGAGATTATCATAAAGTGTTACGCAATATGCTCACCAATCTCGGCAAATGGTTACAGAGTGAAATCCCCGATTTAGAATTTCGCGCTTTTGTCGATAGTGCGCCGGTGTTAGAACGCGCCTTTAGCCAGAAATCCGGCTTAGGCTTCTTTGGCAAAAACACCATGATTATTCACCCGAAAAGAGGCTCTTTTTTCTTTCTCGGCGAACTACTGCTCTCCAAACGTATTGATATCCCTAGTGAACCGATTACTAACCACTGCGGACAATGCACCCGATGCATTCAAGCTTGCCCGACAGATGCGATCGTTTCCCCCTTTAAAATCGATGCGCGAAAATGTATCTCTTATCTCACTATCGAGCATTTCGGCCCGATTCCGATTGAATATCGAGAAGCGATGGGAAACCGTGTTTTTGGCTGTGATGATTGCCAGATCGTCTGTCCATGGAATCGTTTTTCGATCGATCTCACGACCAAGGATTTTCTCCCAAGACACAAGCTAGATTCATCCACGCTATTAGAACTTTTTAACTGGACAGAAGAAGAATTTCTAAAGAAAACCGAAGGTTCCCCTATTCGCCGATTAGGATACAATAGATGGCTTAGAAATATCGCCATCGGCATCGGCAATAGCCCGCCGGCAATCGAGAATATCGAAGCGCTCAAAGCAAAGCAGCATATTGAAGATGCCGCTTTGCAAGAACATATTGAGTGGGCGCTTGAGCGGCAATGTTAAACTACGAGAATATTAGTAACTTACTTTTTAGAAAAAGCACGAAAAAACCTATTTAAAAATTTAATTTTAGATCCTGAGTGATATTTTCCAAACAAATAGAACCAATTGTCTTTACCTAAATAATGTAATTTAAATAGCTCAGGATTCTCGGTGACGGCTAATAACAATACCCCCTGATCATCATCTACAATTTTTTTATTCATATATTTTTGTTGAATTTTAGAAGCAATAACATAGAATCTTTGCCATGTATCAACGTCTGCAATCATAGCCCCGCCAATAATAACAGGCTTATTATCTAAAGCTCGCTGAACAGAGTTCTGCGTATCCTTAAAAACAAAATCATCACAAATAGTAAAAAGGTGCATCTTACCTGCAGAAAATGGATGGTACCAATTCATTACCCCCGCCAATGCACTCTTTTCCCTAAAATAACCAAAATCAATCCATGCTATTAAACTTGCATTAATTCCTAATTTTATCGCTTCATTTATAAAGTAATATTTCAAATTGTTAATTAGAAGATATTCAGGAGACCAACACTCAGGATTACCCAAATTTTCAGGATGTATTAAATTTTGAAACTCAGAGCTTTGTTGAATAATAGCCAACTTAGACAGCAACCTTTTAAACTTTCTTTCAAAGTCAATCGTAATAACTGTTGTGGGTTTATTGCCACGAATTTTTTTGATTTTCTCAACAAATTCCCTACTTGTAAAAATAACCATTTTATTTTCTAAAACAGCCAATTGCTTAAAATATCTAAAATAGATATCCGTTCCTCTCCCATAACTCTTCCCTTTTTCCTTCCAACTTCCTCGTCCTATATCGAAAAAAGCAGTAACAATCGTTATAGACTTCCCCATAAAAACCCTCATCAGATCATAAAAACTTATTGATATGATATATTAAGTTTCCATCCAAGTAAGTAGAGAAAATTGCCGATGCCAATTCCTGATAATCTTTTTATTCTTGATAGAAGTTCACCACTACATAGCTATAAAAATAACTGGATTAAAAAAAAGTTATATCGAATGACTTTTTCAAAATTAGAGCGAAAAAAAATACAGCAAGAATTATATCTCATGGATAGCATTCAAATTGCAGAATCTTGGAGATATCTTATTGATCTCTATTTTCAACAAAAATTACCTATCACACAAACTGACACAAAAAGGAGCTTATCCTCTTCAAAGGTCATCTGGCAATATTGGGGACAAGGAATAAATAAAGAATCATTACCTGAAATTGTAAAGCTATGCTTTAATTCAATAGATAGATTTAAAGACGACTATACCGTTATTAGATTAGATGATTCCTCAGTAAAAGAATACTTGGATATTCCAGAATATATTTGGCAAAAAAAAACTAGTAAATCTATCTCACCTGCTTTTTTTTCAGACATTTTAAGATTAGCTCTGCTTTATCATTATGGCGGTATTTGGATTGATTCAACGATGCTACTAACTGATAAAATTCCAAAAACATTAAGATCGGAAGATCTATTTATGTTTCAAAGAAACCCCGAAGCTCAAAATAAAGACATATGGGAAAACTTCAATCATACATATTTCAGATGGGATTCCAGACATAAAATCAATGTTCTTA
Source organism: Candidatus Ignatzschineria merdigallinarum (assembly GCA_019113305.1). GTDB lineage: Bacteria > Pseudomonadota > Gammaproteobacteria > Cardiobacteriales > Wohlfahrtiimonadaceae > Ignatzschineria > Ignatzschineria merdigallinarum. Next base: position 3,352 of record DXHP01000207.1, read on the forward strand.
ATAGTTTTATCATAGCTAAACAAAATAACTATTCGATAAAAGTACTATTAGACTTACTGCTAATATATTGGAAATTCCAAGACAATTCTGATTTCTATTTGTTCTTTCAGGTTTTATTCGATGAATTAACAAAACATGAACTAAAAAATAAAAATGGGATACTCGTGGATGATACTTTACCTCATCTTCTACAATTAAATCTTGACTCGCCTTTCTCACAAGAACATCTCAATAATATTAAAAAGTACTGTTTTATTCACAAACTATCGCATCATAAGAAAACTATAGAAAAATGTTCTTTGCATGAATATCTATTAACTACAGACTATTTAAGTTGATGCTTGAAACTCCCTAAAAGCTAAAATAAAGCCTATAGAATTTGAATCTACTCTAGACTACGCTTAAAAAAACAATATTAAAGAATCATGGGCAAAACTTTTAAAACGAGTTATTTGGAAAAATAAAGGACAAGGTATATTTAAAAAGAGCTAGAGAATAATTTTTAGCTCTATCGATACTTGACTCTTAAATAGTTAACAATAAATATTGTAGGAAAACGCAATAATAAATTCTGCTTAAAAAAGCTTGTTTTCCCTGTTCCAAACAGGGGAATTTTGATTTTTTTCAATTCCGTTAATGCAAACTGAATTAGCTCTGGATCATTTACATAAAAGCTTTTTTGTAGAACTGCTCGCCGAGCATATTCTAAAGAGATAAAAGTCTGTTTCGGCATATAAGCAGGATTCTCTTGATATGCTTTATACATATCTAAAGTTACCGTAAGAAAATCCCTTACATTCTTTTCCCTGCAATTAGACATTATCGATCCCACCCTTTCATAATATGAATACACTGGTTTAGGTGTTACATATAGGGATTCAATCGTCCTAAATAATAGGAAAGACCATAATTCATCTTCATGATAAATTCCTTCCTTAAACAATAATTGATGATCAACAATTGTTTTCTTTGAAACTAGCTTTCCCCAAGCTGTCATCCAAAGATTTCCAGCGACAAAGGCGGTATAAATATCGGCGTTATTACTATACAATCGCTCTGTTAGATCCAGTGTTTCAATAAATGTATCCCCATCATATCTATTGAAATTTCCCATCACGACTTCTGGAAACTGATTCTCTAGAAGAATACTTACCATATCGGCAACAACCGATAAATTCTCTAAAGCATCATCACTATCTAGGAAAAATAGGTAATCTCCAGAAGAAGCTTCTATCCCTGAGTTTCTAGCAACAGACAAGCCTTGATTAACTTCATGTTCCACAAAGATAATCTCTTTATTAAAAGCTGATCTATTCGCTAAATACTCTTTAGCTATCTCAAAGCTCTTATCCGGCGTTGCATCATTCACTAATATTAATTCTATCTTGTCATATGTCTGATCTAACACCGATTGCAAGCAGCGTTCTATCTCATTCTCAACTTTATATATGGGGACGATGATGGATACTTTCATTTCTTCTACTCTGCCACTTTTCCTATTTAAATAACTTTTGCCATAATTTTTTATTTTGGCTTGTTATAATCATCATTTGCAGTCCAACTGTAATCCTTTTAAAGCCTTTTGTCTCGACATTAAATTTCTCGCCATATCTCTCTTCGTAATTTCTCAGAGCTATCATGACTTCATTCCATCGCTTTTCAACTAATAATCCCCAAAGCGATTTTCTCAAACGATTTTTTGAGCTCTCTAATATTCTTTGAACATATGCAACATATTCAGAATATAACTTTATCTTAGTATTAGTTAATAAAAAATCTTGTAATCTGTGATATGCACTAATTTCATCAAAAATAATATCTGGTAATAATTGAACCCTTGAAACTGATTCTTGCCTGCAAACATATTGATATAGATATTCCGGTACATATTGCACTTCACCTAGACTTGTGGCTTTCAAAACAAACTCTGCATCCTCACCAAACCGGCATCGTGGGAAAAATCGAATATTAAAATCATTTAATAAAGATAAACGATACATAAATGCCATATTATGTTTCGCCCCACTAACTCTTTGCTCTACATGCTGAATAAAAGAGCCATTAGGCATTCCACATATATTTGAAGATGTTTCATTAACTACTTTTAAACCATCTACTTCTCTATACTTACAAAATGTAATATCAGCAATATTATCTCTCAATGGTTTAATCATTTTTTCTATGTAGTCAGGAGTAAGAAAATCATCAGCATCTAAAAATGAAACAAATACACCTTTTGCGCAGTTTAACCCTACATTTCTAGCAACAGAAACGCCTTGATTTAATTGCGTAATAACCTTAATTCTAGAATACAAATCAGCATACTTTTGAATTATCTCTCCCGTATTATCCGTAGAACCATCATTAACAATGATCAATTCCCAATTTTTAAATTCCTGCAACAAAATAGAATCTATCGATTTTGCAATATATTCTTCCACGTTATACGCCGGCATCACTATAGTAACTTCAGGCATTATTAGTTCCTAATCTGTTTAATTTTCCAAAAAATTCTTCTCATTCGATTCTTTAATCTCAACCAAATAGACCGCTTCTTTAAAAGAACATATTTTTTATATTGATGTCTTTTTTGTTTCAATTGATCTCGTTCTATAAAAATATCTGACTGCGCATCGTGATCATCAATCACATGAACATATTGTGGATAAAAAACACGGAAATATTTCAACCATCCGTTCTCTCGAAAATGCATAAACATATCAGCTTCATATCTAATCGGCATTAAATGTTGTAATAGGCTTTTTGCAGCTGCTAAATTAATAACATAAGCGTAAGTACCAAACCCTGTTACAGCTGTATACTCACCATAACTGTTATATGAAAAATACTTTCTCAAAAGGGTAATTTTATTTGCTTTTCCTAAAGAGATAACCTTGGAACTAGAATGATCAATGCTTTCTGATATTTTTTCACTAAACTCTTTAAAATCATCAGGCAAAACAACATCATCTTCTAAGATAATCGCATACGGTAAACTAGCATCCACCATCTCTTGATATATTTTTAAATGGCTCAGAGCACAACCAATCTCAGATTTAGTTAAGGAACACTTTGGATAATTATCAACACCATCAATAAAAAATGATTCAGGCAAATTTTTACCATAAATAGCCTCTACAAAGCGATAATTTGATATTTTAAGCCTATCTAACTGCTCTCGCATATATTCTCGCTTATCCACAGCCTTACTCAAATTTACTATGAAAATTTCCATAAACACCTAATCCCATCATCCCAATAAGCATTGTAAAAATGACTTATAGTATATATACCTATATCAAGAAAGATACAGAAATAATCAAATACAATCTCCATTAGTCGAATCCATCCAAATACGCTAAAATAACCGCTTATAAATACTAAATAGGTCATTTTCTAAACTTTTTAGATGGAATCACAATGATTAAAGATACGCTACTGATTGAAATTGGAACGGAAGAACTTCCCCCTCGTGCATTAAATAACTTATCTGATGCTTTTAAGAAAGGCATTGAAACGGAGCTTAAAGCGAAAAAATTAGAATTCTCAGTGATTCAGGCTTTTGCAACGCCGCGCCGTTTAGCATTGGTGATTTCTGATCTTCAATCAGAGCAAGCAGATTACACAAATGAGCGCCGCGGTCCTGCTGCGGCAGCTGCGATGAAAGATGGCGCGCCTACGCCGGCATTGCAAGGTTTTGCACGTTCATGTGGGGTTGATGTTGATGCGTTAACGCTGCTCGAAACAGATAAAGGCGCTTGGTACACTTTTAAAGAAGAAGTCAAAGGCGAAACGCTGGAATCACTTCTTCCTGAGATGATCGAAAAAGCGCTCAAAGGCTTACCGATCCCGAAAAGAATGCGTTGGGCAGGACATGACTTTGAATTTGTGCGCCCTGTTCGTTGGATCGCTGTTCTCTTTGGAGATCAAGTTCTTAATATGGAAATTTTCGGCATTAAAGCCGGCAACGTAAGCCGTGGACATCGTTTCCATACAACAACGCCAGTAACGATTACACACGCGAAAGATTATGAAGCAATCATGACGGAACAAGGTCATATTGTGCCGGACTTTGCCAAACGTAAAGCGATGATCGAAGCGCAAATTAAAGAAGTCACGGAAAATGTTGGTAATCCAATCGTGAATGCTGGGCTTTTAGATGAAGTAACTGCGCTTGTGGAATACCCAAATGCGATGATTGGTTCGTTTGAATCGCACTTCCTTGATGTGCCGCAAGAAGCGCTCATTATTGCGATGGAAGATCATCAACGTTACTTCCCGATTGTCGATAATGATGGCAAACTCATCGATAAATTCTGCTTTATCAGCAATATTATCAGCGCAGAGCCAGAAGCGGTTGTCGAAGGAAACGAGCGTGTGATTCGTCCTCGTTTTGCCGATGCAGAGTTCTTCTGGAATGAAGATCGTGAAAAACCGTTAGAAGATTACTTAGCGCATCTTGAAAATGTTGTGTTCCAAACCAAACTCGGATCACAAGCAGATAAGATCAACCGCGTTAAAACCTTAGCAGAAGCGATTGCAAAAGAGATTGGTGCAGATGAAACGATTGTTTCTCGTGCTGCTCGTTTAAATAAAGCGGATCTGATCTCCGATATGGTGCAAGAGTTCCCAGAGCTTCAAGGCACAATGGCACGCTATTATGCCAATGCACAAGGCGAAAATGCCATCGTTGCTGATAGCTTAGAGCAAGTTTACTGGCCACGTTTTGCCGGCGACAGATTACCGGTGACAAAAGAAGCGCAAGCACTTGGTTTGGCGGAACGTTTAGATACTATTGTCGGCATCTTCTCTATTGGTGAAATCCCAACAGGTTCGCGCGATCCTTATGGATTACGTCGTAATGCCCTTGCCGTGCTTCGTATCTTGATTGAAGAGAAACTCAATCTCGACCTCTTAAAGCTCATCGAAATCAGCGCAAGCACAATGCCGGCGGCAATTGATGCAGATAAATCTGTGGAAACAATTTTCACCTATATCTTCGATCGTTTACGCGCATATTCTGCGGATCTTGGCGTTTCTAGTGATGTATTTGCCTCAATCTCTGAGCTTAAACTCACCAATCCGCTCGATATCTATCATCGCTTACTCGCGGTTGCGGCATTTAAAGCATTACCGGCTGCAAGCTCATTAGTGGAAACCAATAAACGTATTCACAATATTTTGAGCAACAACAAAGGTGAAACTGCATCAGATAATGTGCAAGAAGCACTTCTAGAAAATGATTCAGAAAAAGCGCTCTTTGCGGCAACTCGTGAATTAAGCGGTAAAATTGAATCATTAGCGGCGGCGAAAGATTACGAAGCGATCTTAACGGCGCTAAGCAATCTTGCAGATCCGCTGGCGAAATTCTTTGAAGATACCATGGTAATGGCGGATGATCTTCAAGTTCGTCACAATCGTATTGCGCTCTTAACAGAAATTCGTAACGACTTTGAAATGGTTGCGGATATCTCTAAACTTCAGCTGTAATCAGATAATCGAGTATAAAGATGATAGATCATTCTTCCTTAAAATGGCCGGATTTAGTAATTTTAGATCGTGATGGTGTGATTAATCACGATTCTAAAAACTACATTAAATCTGCCGATGAATGGCAGCCTATTGCCGGCAGTTTAGAAGCGATTGCAACGCTCTCAAATGCCTGCGTTAAAGTTGGCATTGCCACCAATCAGCGCGGCATTTCATTAGGATTATATGATCATCAAGCGTTAGATGAGATGCATCAAAAGATGCACTCTCTTCTCGCTGACTTAGATGGTAAAGTTCATGCACTAGAATTTTGCACAGCAGATGATGAATCTCATCCGGATCGCAAACCCAATCCCGGCATGCTGTTAAAGATTATCTCGCAATTGAAGATGCCGGAAAATGCCGTGATTTACTTTGTCGGCGATAAAGGCTCTGATATCAAAGCTGCTAACAATGCCGGTGTTTTACCAGTTCTAGTGCGCACGGGAAATGGTGCTGCGACAGAAACAAGGCTTATTGAACAGAACCGCTCTGAGAATCTCCCTATTTTTGATGATCTTGCGGGGTTTGTCGCCGCGCTTTCTCAATCATCCTCCAACTAAAGGACATGCCGAATGATTACTTGGCTTCGCTCACTCATTACATTCTTAGGCTTCCTCGTGATCTATCTGATTATCACGCCGGTAATGCTCATTACTACCGTGATTCTGTGGGGATCTTGGTATCGTAATGTCACGATTGCGTGGTCGAATATTCTCATTGGTTGGATGCGTATTGGTGCCGGCATTCATTATCGCGTGATTGGTCGTGAGAACTTAGAAAAACTCAAAGAACGCCCACATTTTATTGTGTCGAATCATCAATCTGCTTTAGAAACGCTCATTTATACGGTGATTTTACCGCCGCATTCGTTTGTACTGAAAAAAGAGCTACTCTATATTCCCTTTTTTGGTTGGGGATTAGCAAAAGCAAAGCCGATTGCAATTAATCGTGCCGATGGAAAAAATGCATTGAAGCAGATCTCAAAACAGGCAAAAGAGCGCTTTGAAGTTGGCCGCTCTGTGATTATCTTCCCTGAAGGAACGCGTGTACCATTTGATCAAGAAGTCCCTTTCAAAAAAGGCGGCTTTATTGTCACTAAACAAATGGAAGCACCGGTATTACCAATGGCGATTAACTCCGGTATTGCCGCACCAAAAGGTCGATTCTTAAAAGAGCCAGGCGTTGTCACGATTGTAATTGGTGAGCCGATTGAATCGAAAGACCTCTCTACTAATGAGCTAGCGAAAACGACCGAAAGCTGGATTCGTAGCCATATCGTACAAACATTAGATGTGCCGATGATTCCGACACAAGAAGAGATCAAAGCACTCACCGCTCCGATTGAGATTCAAACAAAACAAAAATCAGCAGAGTAAAAGATACTTCAAAGTAAGGGATGTTATTTCGGAAAAAAATTATTCGTGATCCGGCGAGCATTTCACCAATATATGTACCGGAATTTTGAATAAAAAGTATCAATAATATAGGCTAACACACTATTGATATAGTCACTTTAGTTATAAGATCACAAGCGATAAAATGCTGGCACAAGATCGATACAAACATGTTTATATTGTCATTCGGGTTTAAAAGAGCTTTGATAACAGCTGGCGCGAGATTGCTAAAAGAGTGCAACCATTTCCTCCAGCGATGCTTCAGCTTTGAAAAAACATTTTTAAAAGACGTTTAATGTGCCAATTAAAAAACGATTTTACGATAGAGAATTGTATCGGTTTAAGAACAGCCATAACAACTGCTGACACGAGGTCGACACAAGCATGCTTGTATCGTCATTTTGGTTTAAAAGAGCGTTGATAACTGCTGGTGCGAGATTGCTAAAAGAGTGCAACCATTCTCTCCAGCCATGCATCATCTTTTAAATAGAATCTGTTAATCAGATCGTTTTAAGCCGATTTCACTATATTTTCCCCGCTCTGAAAAGAGTAATAAGAACTTTTAATTTAGATAATTTACAACAGATTTCACGATATGAAACAACGCCGCCAACACCCTACATCAAGCGCCAAAAATGCCACTCACCAAATCCAAATTATTGGCGGTGAATTTCGTTCTCGCAAAATCAGTGTGATTGATGCCGATGGTTTACGCCCAACGGCGGCTCGTGTTCGGGAAACGCTCTTCAATTGGTTACAATCGATTATTCCCGGCAGTATTGTCATTGATGCTTTTGCCGGTACCGGCGCATTAGGAATTGAAGCACTTTCTCGCGGCGCAAAAAAAGCGATCTTCATTGAGAAAGATCCGGCAGTTTTCAGGCAACTTCAAGCCAATATTGCGGCACTAAGAATCCCAACAGACAAAGCACTTCTTCTTAATCAAGATGGTTTAAAGTTTTTGCAAACAGATAATCCGCAGCTACAACCGATTATTGCCGAAATTGCAGCAAACGATACACGCTGCCATCTCTTCCTCGATCCGCCCTTCTTTGCCGGCTTTTATCCTGAATTATTAGCAACGCTCAAAGCAAGCGAGCTACTCGATCAGATCACATCGCTCTCCATCGAATCGCCCGTAAAATCTGCAATCGATACCGCAAATGCGCTCATTCCGCTTGAAATGTATCGCGAGATGAAAACCAAAGAAAGCTTACTACAATTTTATCGCCGATCGGACAAATAGCATTTCAGCCCAAACCGTTGGAACAAAATTTTCATTATTACTTCAATTTAGAACTATCGCCTAATTGCTGGCATAAGATTTGCGTTATCTCTTCAGCTCAAAAGCATCGCCCAACCGCTGGCGTTCGATTGCTATAAATCTGCAAGCATTCGATCCAGCCACATATCGGCTTTTAAAGAAGCTTCTATAGTAAAATAAGCTTTTAAAGATCTCATTTATTGCCTGATTACAAACACCTTTAAAGGGTGATACATCGCTGGAGAAAATGTTTGCATTCTTGGATAAATTTCACGCCAGCAGTTATCACAACGATTTTCAGACCGAAATAGCAATATTTCTAATATCAAAACAGATACCGCAATATCGTCATCGCAATAAAAAATCCCGCACCATTACTGGCACGAGATTTACCATATCTCTTCAGCGCAAAAGTATCGCCCAACCGCTGGCACGCGATTGCTAAAAATCTGCAAGTATTCGATCCAGCCACATATCGGCTTGGAAAGTATCGATTACCAATTATTTGGCTTTCAATACCGGCGGCTCAAAACAGCTGTTTTGTAATACCGGCAACTGCGCTCTAGCTTCATCTAAACGCGCTCGACTAACCTCAGTAAAGAGCATTCCCGGCATTTCAGACATCTGCGCAATCACAACGCCGAGTGGATCGACCACCAAGCTATTACCAATGTTGATTGGACCACATTCACTAACCGCCAACATATAACAGGTATTTTCTAAGGCTCTAGCCGTTGAAAGCACCTTCCAATGATGCTCTTTTTGCGAGCCTTTCACCCACGCTGATGGCAAAACAAATAGATCCGCGCCTTGCAGCGCTAAACTTCGTGCAAGCTCTGGGAAACGCAGATCGTAGCAGGTCATTAAACCGATCTTAAAATCATCAATTTCAACTAAGGGCGCAACCACTTTGCCTGGATTAACCGTTAATGATTCCTGAACAGAAAACGCATCATAGAGATGGAGTTTTTCATAGCTTGCGATAATTTCACCATTACGAATCACCACTAATGTATTGACCACCTTGCCATCAGATACCGGCACATT
>DXHP01000208.1 GCA_019113305.1 Candidatus Ignatzschineria merdigallinarum
AAGGTCAAATAACTGTGATGTTGTCTCTTGCACATTCATCACCGGCTCAACCACGACTTCTAACTCATGCTGCTTATCCATTACCTCATCCTTTTTCATATCGTTTTACCACACAGAACGAATTAGGATAACGTAAGCTTTTCACATACTCAACTGGAAAAATCGAGAGAGAATTTTTCAATAGAAAAGATATACGAGCCCAAAAGTTATATGAAAAACACATTAAAGTGATGAGTGTGATAAATATACATCAAAGCGCGTATTAGGTGATTCTACGGAATGATTCGGCGTTCTATCGGCAACATATGTTGCCCCCTTTGGTCTTTTCACCACAACTCGTGAAACACCGCTTTCTATCGCCGCTTGTAATAACGCTTCACTATCCATATCGGCACCCACAAGATGACGAATAATGCGTAACTCTTTTTTCACCAATGCCGACTTTTTACGCTCGGGATACATTGGATCCATATAGATTGCATCGGCAAAGTTTCCTGTCGGATCCTCTACTTTCATGCGTTTTAAATAATTGATCGAATCTTCCTGTGCTAGTAAAAATTGCTGAGAGAAATCGGCTTCAGGAAGCGCAGTTAAAGCATTCTCTAATAGTAGTTGTAAAACTGGATTTCGCTCAAACATCGTCACATTAAAACCGGCAAAAAATAGCAGACAAGCATCACGACCTAATCCTGCCGTCATATCTAATACCTGTTTTTGCTCAGTGCTTTTCCAACCTAAAGCGCGCAATAAAGGTTCCTGAGCTTTATTAATATGCTGCATGCGATAACGTATTTTTTTCGAAAAAAAGTCAATCTCTAAATGCCCTACTTCTAAATCAAACCAGTAAAATTTTTTCCCATCCCATACAAAGCGATTTTGCTCAGTATCAAAACTCTTTTCTAATTTTGACAAAATTGTTGTCGATATCGAACTGACACTATCGTGTCCTTTTTTAGTGATTTCAAATGGATAACTCACAACTATTTCTCTCTACCTAAATAACATTCCGCTAAATGATCATTCACAAATCCGGCAGCCTGTAAAAAAGCGTAGGCTGTTGTACTACCAAAAAACTTAAATCCAAACTTCTTGAACTCTTTGGCAATCTCATCAGAAAGTGCAGTAGTTGCCGGCGATAACTCATCTGCTTGATAACGATTTACAATCTGAGATCCGCCCACTTTTTGCCAAAAATAATCATAAAATGTTCCCACTTCCTGCAGAAAACGGAGATACGTTTTAGCGTTATGAATCATTGCATTCACTTTCAAACGATTACGAATGATACCATCATCCTCTAATAATCTCTCAACATCTGCATCATCCATTTCACTCATTTTTTGAGGATCAAAATTTAAAAATGCTCGGCGATAGCCTTCTCGCTTTGATAAAACTGTCCACCAAGACAATCCGGCGTGTTGTGTCTCTAATAAAAATAGTTCAAATAGCGCCTGTTCATCTTTATCTGGATTTCCCCACTCCTCATCATGATAGGTTTGATAAAGTGGCTGCGAGCCACACCATCGACAACGTGGTTTCGAATTCATATAGTTCCTTCATCTTTGATAAGTAGCACAATCCCATTATCGCGGATCTAACAGCTCTGAGGATCAATCTCATTTGAAGCTAGTTCTTGCCACTTTATGGTCATCACTTATTTTAAGTGAAAACTCAGCATTGATGTAGATATTTCAACATCATAATTGTACCGGTATTTATCATTATTTTGGCTTGAAAAATCTTCACTACTTCTATTATAGTGTCAAAAGATTCGCAATGATTACTGGCATGCAATTGATAAAACTTTGTAAACTGTTTCTCCACACATATTTTAACTTAAAAAAGAGACATCCCTCTTTATCATTTCTCCCGAAAAATAACTTCACCAGAACGATTAATTCAGCTAGAGATATCAAGAGGTTTTCGTACTGCCTTGATAACCTCGATCTAATGCTCTAAATGCCAAGCTCTCAGTTAAATGCCGACTATTGATCATCGAGGAGCCATCTAAATCTGCGATCGTTCTCGCAACGCGTAAAATTCGATGATAGCTTCTTGGAGAAAAATTGAGCCGCTTCTGCGCCATTTCTAATAATTTACTTTCAGCCTCACCAAGTGCGCAATCTTCCTCAATCTCATTGACTGAAAGGTCCGCATTCATTTTTGAGCGCCGCTGCATCTGCAGTTCTCGTGCATGATCAACTCGCGTACGAATCGTTATCGAACTTTCTCCAGCTTGCGTACTTTGCAATTCTTCAGTGCTGATTCTCGGTACTTCAACATGTAAATCAATTCTATCGAGCATTGGTCCCGAAACTCGCCCACGATAACGCGCAATCGCATAATCGCTACAACTGCATTCATGTACAGGATCACCAAAATAACCGCAAGGGCAAGGATTCATCGCAGATAGTAACTGAAATTTTGCGGGAAATTCCACCTGCTGCATCGCGCGTGATACATGAATCTTTCCCGATTCTAGAGGCTCTCTTAAGACTTCTAAAACACTGCGATTAAACTCCGGTAATTCATCTAAAAATAGAACACCGTGATGTGCTAAAGAAATTTCTCCTGGTTTCGGATAAGTACCGCCACCCACAAGCGCCACAGAAGATGCCGTATGATGAGGCGTTCTATAAGGACGAATCCCAAACTGCTCCGCGCGAAATCCTTGCCGGCTGATAGACGCAATCATGGCACTCTCAATCGCTTCATCTCTTGTCATGCTCGGCATAATGGTAATAAAGCGTGAAGCTAACATCGTTTTCCCCGTTCCCGGCGGCCCAATTAACAAGAGATTATGTCCACCCGCAGCGGCAATCTCTAAAGCCCTTTTTGCAAAAAACTGCCCTTTAACTTCGGCAAAATCTCGATGCTCTTCTGGATTTTGAATTGTAATTTCTGGTGGTTTGACTAACGATAATTTCCCATCAATAAAATCCACAACTTCCCGCAATGTTCTCGCCATCAAAAAATGATCATAATGCAGAAATCCGATCTCCTCCGCACCATCTTCGGGCACAATTAAAGCTCCTTTGCTTTTCATGACCTGAATCGCCGTCGGCAATAATCCTGAGATTGGTCGAAGCTCTCCTGTGAGTGCCACTTCCCCGACAAATTCATACCTTTTTGGATCTTTCTCAATCTGTCCTGATGCTTCTAAAATCCCTAATGCAATAGGCAAATCGTAACGTCCACCTTCTTTTGGAAGATCTGCCGGCGATAAGTTAATGGTGATTTTACGATTCGGAAATTCAAATCCTGAATTGATAATTGCAGCAATCACGCGATCTTTACTCTCTTTCACTGCCGTTTCTGGCATTCCCACAATCGTCAATGCCGGTAAACCATTACTAATATGCACTTCCACTCGCACCTCTGGCGCATATAGCGCATTTAAAGCTCGTGTGTAAATCACTGAAACCATCTTTTCCCCTTCTTCTTATTTTGTCGGTCATCAAAGGGATAAAAATAGTCTATCAATGCCTTATTTCGGGATAAATAGCTCCCTATCTTCCTCGAAATTCATGTTAATATAGGGAATATTTTTCTGAAAATATTGAGAAAAGGTAAATCTCCTCAAGTATTTTCTTAGCAATTTATTATTAACTATGGCTGTAAGAAGCGATTTTAGAGTTAAAAATCATTCTAAAAAAACGTTATCGTTATTGCCTATCAAAAGAGTAAAGGGTTAGATCTATGGGATTTTTAAAAGGTAAGCGCGCACTGATTGTTGGTCTGGCATCAAATCGTTCAATTGCTTGGGGAATTGCCAAAGCAATGCGTGAACAAGGTGCTGAACTTGCATTTAGTTTCCACGGCGAACGTCTTGAAGGTCGTGTTCGTGACATGGCAGCAGAATTAGATTCAAATATCGTATTTCCATGCGATGCCGGTAGCGATACAGAAATTGATGCGCTAATGGATTCTCTCAAAGGCGTTTGGACAGATGGTTTTGATATCCTTATTCATTCAGTCGGTTTCGCACCGAGAGAAGCGCTTGATGGGAACTACTTAGACTCAGTCACGCGCGAAAACTTCCAAATCGCTCATGATATCTCTTCATATAGCTTTGCGGCATTTGGTAAAGCTGCTCGCCCGCATCTTCGTCCGGGCGCTTCACTCTTAACGTTAACCTATCTTGCAAGTGAACGTACGGTGCAAAACTATAACGTAATGGGCTTAGCGAAAGCATCTTTAGAAGCAAACGTACGTTATATGGCGGCGGCGCTGGGTCAAGAAGGTATCCGTGTCAACGGTATCTCAGCAGGTCCTATCCGTACGTTAGCAGCATCAGGCATTGCTGGTTTCAAAAGTATGCTCACTGCATTTGAAGCTGCAGCACCCATTGGTCGCTGTGTAACAATCGAAGAAGTCGGTAATGTTGCGGCATTCCTCTCTTCAGATTTAGCATCAGGCGTCACAGGCGAGATTACTTTTGTCGATGGTGGATTCAATACAGTAATTGCAGGAATGTAATTCTTCCAGAATTGTGATATCAAATCACTGATGAATACTTAAACCATGTCTATTGAGGCATGGTTTTTTTATACATTTTTTAATATCGATTCTCAAAGCAAGCGTAAGCTTACGCAAGATTCTCCTCAACTGTTGATCAACTTTTAAAAGAAAATGTTAACACGATCATTTAAAATCAGCGATGGTACAACATTTTAATTGTATGCCATATTCCACATGATCCATACCAAAAATAGCATCATTTATTAGTAAAAATTATGAAGATGTTTTTAACAATAACTACTTGATCCTTTATAACTTGCCTAAGGTCAAAAAAGATCTCGATCTAATCACAATATAAAGTTGACATCACTAATCATAAAGCCTATTATATGCGTGACGTTTGAGCAATCAGACGTTCTCCTCCATATCCTCCTTTGGTGGTTATTTTGCCGAGTCTTTTAGATCTCGGCTTTTTTTTGCCTGAAATTTGGCATTATATGCGCCTTTTGAAGGATTACTTCTTTTTATTCAACGCTGTTTTTTCTCTCAAAATCTTCAAAAATCGACTTCACTCTACTGAAGTTTCTCAACCTACAGAATTAACATAAACATCTGATACTAAACATTTTAATATCTTTTTCCCGTGCCATATTAGATCGATATTAAGAGATTATTTTTCGCTAAATTTTATAAAAAATAGGCGAAAACTCCCTCAAAAAAAGCTTATTTTATGTTTTTTTGTCAATATCATTTACTTTATCTAATAGATACCGTTATCCTAAAAACTCAAACATCACATGAAGGAGTATGTTTGTCATGGCTAATGCAAAGATATTACGCAAAAAATCATCCCTTTTTATTGGATTACTACTTGGAGTCAGTTTTATGACACATTCAATGGTTACTTTTGCTCAAACATCAACAACTACTGAAGAAATATCAAAGGTTTCAGAGCAACCTTATCGCCTTGACCAACTCCCGATGAGTAAACACATTAATGTTCTGACTTATCAAATGCCCTATCTTTCAGGAAGAATGCAAGATGCCACGGCTCTAATCTTTTATCCGAAAACAGAAAAGCCCCAAGATGGCTGGAGAATTGTTGTTTGGACTCATGGAACCGTCGGTGTTGGTGATCGCTGTGCGCCTAGTAAAAACAGACTCAATGACAACTTTAAACTCGCAGCTGAAGCCTTATTAGCACAAGGCTACGTCATTATTGCACCCGATTATGAAGGATTAGGAACACCAGGGATTCACCCTTATCTACATCTTGAAAGTGAAGCTCGCGCCGCAATTTATGCCGTCAATAGCATTAAAGATCACGCGCCAGAAGAGTTCCAAGGAGATTGGATGGTCGTAGGTCAATCTCAAGGTGGACAAGCCTCTCTTGGAACTGCCGAATATGCCAATCACGATCCTCATTTTAAAGGTGCGGTTGCCGGCGCTCCGGCGTCTAACTTACGAATGATTATTCAAGATGTTGCGCCTAAAGCTTTCAACGATCTTGATGCATTAGATCGCAAAAATCATATTCCGTTAGAAGAGAGAAACTCCATCCACTCTTTTGCCACGGTTCTCGCCTACGGTGCTTTTGTCGGAGTCGGTATTAAAGCGGAAAAGCCCAACTTTGATTATCTTGATCTCTTCTATCCCGAGGCACAGCCGATAGCGAAGCTTGCGGAAGGCTCTAATGGCGAAGATGGTCTCTGTTTACGAGATCTTCGGGAGCACTTTAAGGCAGATATCATTC
>DXHP01000209.1 GCA_019113305.1 Candidatus Ignatzschineria merdigallinarum
ACATTACGAATCTTTAAAGAAATGACACAAGCAAAAATAGCGGCATAAAGATAGGCATTATTCCAAAGCGGTTTCATACTTCCTTCGGCATCAAAAAAGATAATCGGAATACAGATCACGCTCAGCAAACACGGCGCAGCATAACGGAGCATTCGTTCCACAAATACGGGCAACTTAACAGCTACTTTTGGCTCTAAAAAGAAGTAACGATTAAAGAAAACAATGAATGCCATTCCAATAATCAACATCCAAGACATTATACGTTCTCCTTCGTGCAATTTTCAGGAGAAATCTCCTTGATAGCTATACTTTCCAAACGCTCAGAGTCATCGTTAAAATCATCCACTGATCGAAGCTTCTCTTGCTTTTTCAGTATCATCGTTTCAATCAATGCCGCAACAAACATCCCTGAAATGCCGGCAACAATTAATGCTCCCGGTAATTTAAAGAGATAGAAAAACATCGCAACGCTGCAAGAAACGGCAACACCAGCGGCAGCTGCTCGATTCTTAATTAAGCTCACAATGATCGGTACAAATATTGCCACAATCGAGAAATCTAAGTGAAACTGATCCAAATTGGGGATTGCAGAAGCGAGCACAATCCCGACAATACTAAATACAACCCAGAAAAGATAAAAGCACAAACCTGCACCGAGCAGATAAAAACGATTGTGCTTAGGCTCATTCGCTCTTAGTGCAAAGAGCTCATCCGTTAATAAAAAGCCAATTCCTAACCGGCTTTTGAGAGAAAATCGTGAGACTTTATCTCGCCAAACGAGCGCATAGATAAAATGTTGCGATGTTAAAAAGAAGATCGTTAGTAAAATCGCCAAACTCGAGGTTTCCGACATATGCAAACCCAAACTCACCAATTGTGCCGCGCCGGCAAAGACTAACATAGACATTGCAATTGCTTTCGGGATCGAGAGATCGGCATTAATCGCCATCGATCCTGCTAAAATCCCCCATGGAATCACCGCAATACTAAGCGGTAACATCGCTATCATTCCTTGCATAAAGTAATGCAGGCGCACTTTTCCAACTTGCTGACGTGGCATAATCTTTCTTCTTTTAATCACTCTAAATAGGGTCAATATTCGACCAATGGTCAATCATCGTATGAAAAACGACCGCAAAAGACAATCTGATTTTGACACTTTGATCACTTTAAATATCCCCAAGTGAAAATTTGTTTTATCATCAAGAAACTAACCGAACATAAATATATTTCTCACTATTATTCAGGTGGTTTTAAGGTTCGATGAGGATCATAGATACTGTTTATTCTATTGATCTCCCTCATATTATCCTCCTTTTATGCCCTTGATAATTTCAGAGAAACTTTCCACCTCATCTATAAGGTTATTTATGCGTCACACATTATTTAAAAATCTCGAAAATGCCTTCTGGTCTTTTGTCAGCCTCGATCATTACCAAGATCAGCATCTTAATGCTTACAGCAGTTCAGTCACAGCTGTTCCTGGCTTTAATCTTCTCTATCTTCATCATGGCGCAACGCTTGAAGCTTTCGAAAAAGCCTTAGCTTGGTACCAAGAAAAAGGTCAAGATGCATTGATTGTCTGTGAAAAGGGCGATGCTTCGGCTTTGATTGCGGCTCAAAAAGAGAGGCTTCACCTTATTGAAGAAGCGCCAACAACGGCAATGATATTAGATCTTCAAACATGGAAGCCTTTGACTAATCGTGCTCAAAACTACCTCATTGAGGAAGTTCAAGCACCATTAGATGATTGGTCAAAACCCTTAAGTACCGCCTTTAGTGATGGAGAATCAGAGCTTAACACTCACAGAAGATGGTGCTCGCTTTGATGATATTGGCACTGATATTCAGCAGCAAGGCAAAGGTTACGCCACAACCTTAATTCAACATGCGCTTCTATTTGCGAAAGAACAAGGTGCAACAATCGCTGTGCTCGAATCCTCTAACAAAGAATTAACCATCTATCAAAAACTGGGATTTGAAACGCTCTTTGAATACGAAGCTTTTGTCTGGGAACATCAATCATGACCGGCCCTATCACCAATTTAAACCGATTAATGCAACAGCTCAAACCTCATCAAACTGATGATTATCTCTTTTGAAGCCGGCGATCCAGACAAAAATCCTTGGTAAAACATCGCACACCAGAGATCAATCTACACATCTTTGCACCCAATTACCCAGAGCATCTCCGGCATTTGCTCTTTCGTGATTGGCTAAAAGCACATCCCGAAGATTACGAGCAATATGCTGCCGCCAAAAATCTTGCGCGCAATGGTGCGATAACTACGGAGATTTATAATCAACAGAAATCTGCCGTTGTGAAAGCCATTTATGACAAAATTTTTACGGCACTTCAAAATATTTAAGCATAAACTATTGAGAAAAAAGCCCTAGAACAGATATTCTAGGGCTCTCTTTTACCACCTTGTAAAATCTATGATTGAAACTAACGGCGTTTAAACACCAGCATAATGCCGGCACCCAAAATCCTAAAGAAAAAGTGCTATAAATCTCCTCTGTTGGCAGAAATAATAGACAAATCACGATCGTGATTGCATATTGTAACGGTAAAATTCGCTGCGGTTTTTGCGCAATGCGCTTTTGCATTAATGTACCGATGGTAATACACAATAACGCCCCAATCGCATACCAGATTCCGAGCATACTCATTGTTGTCGGATCAATGCCTTTAAAGACAATCAAGACTAATCCCGCAAATGCAACGCCGTAGCGCCATAGTAATAGTAAAAAGACGGAAGCGTTATCTAATCCCCAACGCGTAAAAATCGCGGCACTGCCCCAAAGTAGGACAAAAAGAATCATTG
>DXHP01000018.1 GCA_019113305.1 Candidatus Ignatzschineria merdigallinarum
ACATCAACGCCTTCCCAGAAACTCATCGTTCCTAATAAAATTCCGTTTCCCGATTCTTTAAATGCCTCGATCAATTGCATCTTGGGGAGATCACCCTGCACAAAGAGGGGATAATCTGTTTTGGCTTTTAAGAGTTCTTTCGCCTCATTGAGCGCGCGATAACTAGTAAAGAGAATAAAGCTGCGGCCTTTGGCGATATCGATCACCGGCAAGACCGCATCAATCATTTCTGGTAAAAACTTAGGATCGCTCGGCAGCGGAAGATGATCTGGATGATACAGCAGAGAAGTGCGAGGATAATCGAAAGGACTATCGAGTTTAAGCGTATTTTTTTTCGATAATCCTAAGGGGCGACAGAAATAGCTAAAATCATCTTTTACCGCAAGCGTTGCCGAAGTGAATATCCAGCTGGCATTGAGTGAACCACTATTTTTTCGAAACTGCTCAGAAATATCGAGCGGCGTTGAGTGAAAGGTAATATTAAACGTATAAGTTTCTAACCAATTAATCGCATTTGCAGAGTCCGGCGTTTTTTCACTCAGGAGCAGAATTTTCCATGTCATGACGATCTCTTCTAAGCGCTCAATGAGCTTCATAAAGATTTGCGCACGAATCTTGAGGGGATCGACAATTTTGAGAATTGTTTTGGCGATGTCATAAATCTCTTGGAATAATCCAGTGATAATAGGATTTTCTTCAAATTCTGAGAGCGCATAACGCTGATTGTATTGTGGTAAGGCTTTACGTAGTTCTGTGAGCGCTTTAAAGAGCGCATCGGCAGCGGTATCGTGACCACTAAAATCTGAAGCTTCTACGGCGATCGCTTTATTGAGATCATCAACCCAATCATGAAATTGTTTAGTAGAGAGTTGTGTGCTGAAGAAAAGACCGGCAGTTTCAGCGAGTTGATGTGCTTCATCAATAATAATGATTTCTGCTTCCGGTAAAATTTCGCCAAAACCATCTTGTTTTAGCGCTAGATCCGCGCAGAGAAGATGGTGGTTAATGACAACAATATCAGAGTCCATTGCTTTTTTACGGGCTTTAAAGACGAAGCACTCTTCAAAATCAGGGCATTCATTATGAAGACAATTCTCAGTCGTTGAGGTCACTTGCGACCAAAGCTCCGTTTCCGTAATACCAGATAGTTGGGTAATATCGCCGGAAGGATCTTGCTGAGCGAAACGTTCTATTCTAAAGAATTGTTCTACCTGTTTTTTGTTCTCAAAACGGCCACGAGCTCGCAGCGTTTTTGTGCGATAAAGACAGATATAGTTTGAACGACCTTTGAGTAGTGCCGTTGAAATTGGATGCTTAATTAAACCTTTAAGGAGCGGAATATCTTTTTCAAAGAGTTGGTCTTGCAGGTGCTTCGTTCCTGTTGATACTAAGGTTTTCTGTTTTGATAAAAGCGCCGGCACTAAATAGGCGAATGTTTTGCCCGTTCCTGTTCCCGCTTCTACGATTAAAGTATCGTGTTCTTCGATGGCATCAGCAATGGCTTCTGCCATCGTGATCTGCTCATCACGCGGCTGATATCCTTCAATTGCTTGGCTTAAATTGCCACCATCGGCAAAAAACTGCGTAATACTCTCTCTATTCATCATGATATTGTCGTGTTAAATCTTTATAAGGGTGATTGATGGAAAAGAAATATCGTTGTTTATCTTCACATCAATTGCCGGTCAGCTATTGTAGCTGTTTTTTAGAAAATTCTGTAATTCAATCGATCTCTATTGCGATGAAAAATGTTTGATAGTCGTTTGGGTTTAGACATAGTTGTTACAAAATATTGGCGCGAGATAGATAAAAGCGTGCAATCATTCTCTCCAGCAAGGCCTCACTTTTTGAATAGCGTTTTTGATCAGATAATTTAAAACTGATTTCATGGTACAAACGTATTTTCTAACGTAGATATATCTTGGGGAAGTGTAGGGGATTGCTTTATCGATTGAGAACCAGTCGCTATTGGATAGGCTCTAAATTTTGAGTGATGGTGATAAACTCATGAAGAGAATAAAAAAATAGCACAATTTTTTAGAGCGGGATCTATCAATATAGAGGAATGTCGAAAAAAGTGCTGAGCTATTTTCGCGCAAAGTAAGAGAAGCCCATTCTTATCAGCGTGATTCACATTGTAATAGGGCTATCCCAAAACTTATCCACAGGTTATGTGGACAGCTTGGGATAGCCCTATTTTTACGGTATAAAACCTTAATTAACTGATTAATAGAAGGTTTTAAGGTGTTTGGTACATACTTTACTTCTCAACAACGCCGCCAACAATGATTGTCGCCATTTTATCGGGGTTGACATGTCGTTTAAATGCCGCTTGTATCTCAGCTGGCGTAATCGCTTTCACTTTTTCCGGTAAAGTTTCATAGTAATCGAGTGGAAGATCATAGGCTGCTAATCCTAAAATCGCATTTGCGAGTTTTGCGTTACTATTCATATCTAGCACTAATGAGCCTAAGAAGTTATTTTTTGCACGTTGTAATGCTTCTTCTTCCGGCCCTTCTTTGATAAACTTGGCAATCACCGCTTTGCTTTTTTCGATCGCTTCCGTCACGCTCTCATTTTTGGTAGAGAAGCCAACAGTGAAGGGACCTTTATAAATGCCGGCAGCAAAGTAACTATAAATGCCGTAAGTTAAGCCATCTTTTTCACGAATATTGGTCATGAGGATTGAAGTTAATCCGCTTCCGCCTAATAGGTGATTTCCGACAATGAGTGGTAGGTAATCATCATTGAATCGATCGATTGCCGGTTGACCCATTAAAACCTGTGTTTGAGGACTGTTATAATATTGCTCCACAACTTTGTTGCTAGGATTTGGCGTAATTGATGCTAATGCCGGCAATATTTCCCCTTTGCCTAAAAGTTCGCTAATATGCGCGGCGATTGCTTCAGCATCTGTTTTTTGAAGATCACCAACGAAGACGATTTTGGCATTATTGGCTTGATAAAATTGTTGTCTAAAGTTTTCTAAATCTTGCAAAGTGAGAGCTTTTAACGATGATTCCAACATCTTGGAAGTTGCTCCGACAACGCTATTGGGATAAAGCGTTTCATAGTAGAGTTCACTGGCAATTTTGCTCGGGTTATCCAGAATCGCTTTTTGTCCATCGATTGCTTGAGTGCGCTCTCTTTCAAAAACTTTCTCATTAAATTTTGCATCGGTTAGGACATCATAAAAGAGCTCTAAAGAGGGCGTTAGTAGTGACGGTTTGGTTAAAGAGCGCAACGAGAATGAGGTGCTACTTAATGATGCGCCGGCGTTGATACTGCTTTGTAGATCATCGAGCCTTGTTAAAAATGCTTCTTCATCAAGCTTTGAGGTTCCTTTGGTCATCATGCCGGCAGTCATGCTCGCTAAGCCATATTTAGAACCTTCACGTAAGCTTCCGGCATCTACAGAAACAACCATGTCCATGATGGGGATTTCCGGCGCATGAAGGAAGTAAACAGAAGCACCTTCTTTCGTTTTCCATGTTTCAACTTGTGATGTTGCATTAGCACTTAAGCCAATTAAAAAAGCGGAGGTTGCGAGAATTCCCGCGAGTAAATTTTTCATGGTTCTTCTCCTATTGTGCTGTTGTAGTTGCAGGTATTTCAGTGATTTCAATTTCCGCGTTCTCTTTAGTTGGATGTAAAGTTGCAACGGTTAAGAGCGCATCTTGGAAATACTTGTTAGCGACATTTTGAATCATCTCTGGTGTGACTTTTTTCAGGAGCTCTACACGATTCTCGGCATTTTTCCAGCCTTCGCCTGTTGTCTCTGCTTGACCAATTAACATCGCTTGTGAATAGACAGAATCTTTTGCATAGATGTTGCTCGCTTCATAAAGACCAATAATACGATCAAGTTCTGCTTGTGGTACGAGTGTGGTTTGTAAGTTTTTAATCTCTTGTTTGAAAGCGGCTTCTAGTGCTTCTAAAGAGCTGTTTTCAGCAGGAACGCCGACGAAAGTAAATGGTGTGACATAACGAGCACCATAATCGTAGTAATTGCCAGCTTGTAGGGCAATTTGTTGATCTCTCACCATGTTTTTACTTAAGCGAGAAGAGTTGGTGCCATCTAAGAGAATTGAGGTAAGAAGGAGTGTTGCAGCATCCATTGAATTTTCTTCAATTTCGTTAACGCTCGGGACTTTATAGCCCATGAAGATTACAGGAAGATTTGCAGGAACATCGAGATTAACGCGTTTTTCGCCTTCTTGCGCAACTTCGAAGTTATAAGGGCGAACGATGTTATCGCTACTTGGGATATCGCCGAAGTATTGTTTGACCATTTTAAGGGTTTTTTCGGGATCGACATCGCCGACAATCACAACAGTTGCATTGTTTGGCGCATAAAATTGTTCATACCATTTTTGCAGGTCATCTAATTGCCAGGCATGAATTTCGGGCATCCAACCAATAATCGGGTTGCGATAAGCACTTGTGGTAAACATATTCGCACTAAAGGTTTCATAGAGTTTTGCTTGCGGATTGCTATCGGTACGTTGGCGGCGCTCTTCAGCAACCACTAAGCGCTCTGGAGTGAAATCTTCTGCACGAAGCTCTAGATTTTGCATGCGATCTGCTTCTAGTTTTAGGGCAGTTTCAAGTTCCCATGCCGGTAAGTTTTCAAAATAGCCTGTGTAATCAGTGGAAGTAAAAGCATTATCCCGACCGCCAAGATTCGCAATAATCGTGGAGTGCTCGTTAGGACCTAATGTATCCGTACCTTTAAACATCATATGTTCGAGCATATGAGAAATGCCGCCCAATCCACGAGGCTCATCGACAGAGCCGACTTTGTACCAAACCATTGCCGTCACAACGGGCGTTCGGTGATCTTCACGAATCACCACTTTTAAGCCATTATCAAGGATCGCTTCATGCGTATTATTGATAATAGATACCGGATTGCTATCGATAGTCGTTTCAGGCGCGGCAAAGACCAACGAAATTGTGGAAAAAGAGAAAGCGGCAACAAAAAGTTGTGCCGCTTTCTTGAGAGAGTGAGTCTGTGTCATAGCTGTGCTCCTCTTATTAATTTTATGGATTCAACGAATTATTCGTCGACCGTTAAGATTGATCCTGTGACAAATGCCTCTGCAGGATCGTTAAGTTTCCAGACGAGATCGATCACTTTTCGGAGTTCTCTCGCATCCGGCGAACCTTCTGGCATCACGCTCATTCTTAATGAAGAATTGATGCAGATCGGATCCACCGCATTGAAAGCTATTTTACCTTGAGATTCATTCTCAAGTGCAAAAGTTTTCATTAATGTCATTAATCCCGCTTTAGCAACAGCATAACTGCCCCAATAAGCCTTATCACCATGAGCAACTTCCTCATGGGCAAAGAAGATTACGGAGGCACGATCAGATTGATCGAGCAGAGGTAACATTGCATGTGTCAGGAAGTAAGGTGCATTGAGCGTAATTTGCAAGCCATGATGCCATTTTTCAGGGTTGTTGTGTGCAAGGGGTGTGAGATAGCCTAAATTAATCGCCGCATGGACAATTCCATCAAGACGACCAAATTCATTGCCAATGTTTTGTGCGAGATTATAGTAATCGAGATCGTCAACTTTTAAGAAATCCATCTCAATGATTGCAGGCTCTGCACCGCCACGATTGACGATAATGTCATAAATGGGATTGAGTTTCTCTTCTTTGCGGCCCATAAGAATAATGGTTGCGCCGAGATCAGCTAAGCGTAACGCAGATTCTTTACCGACTGCGCCAGATGCGCCAGTGACTAAAATTACTTTTCCATCTAAAGGTTTTGTCATGTCATGATCCTTTTTTAATGAAAAGCATCGATAGAGGATTTCAAACCCTCTATCGATGCTTGATCGTGGGAGATAACCGAATTGTTGATAGGGCGATTAAGCAAGATCTTTTGTCGCATAAACTAGGTAGTTCATGCTGACATCATCTGTTAAACCTGCCACACGGTTAAATGGGTTATAACTCATGCCTTGAATTTTTTTCACGGTTAAGCCATAAGCTTCACACATTTCATAGAGTTCTAATGGCGTAATAAATTTATTATAATCGTGGGTTCCTTTAGGAACGATACGAAGGATATTCTCCGCTGCAAAGACTGCTAAGCTTTTTGCTTTAAACGTGCGGTTAATGGTGGAGAAGAAGATATGTCCGCCGGGCTTGAGCATGTCGCTCGCCGCTTTGATGACAGAGCTTGGTGTTGGTACATGCTCTAACATTTCAAGGCAAGTAATCACATCAAATTTCTCGAGATGATCTTCGGCAAATTCTTCCGCAGTAATCACTTGATAATCGATATTGAGATGATGCTCTTCAGCGTGATGTTTTGCGATATTGATGGCATTAGGTGCCATATCAATGCCGGTTACTTTTGCATGACGGTGGGCTAAACCTTCCGAAATAATGCCGCCGCCACAGCCGATATCAAGGGCATGTTTATCGGCTAAGTCAACGCAGTCTTCCATAAATTCAAAACGTGTGGGATTGATGTCATGCAGGGTTTTAAGTTCCCCTTCGGTATTCCACCAATCTTGGTCATTAAATTTTTGAATTTCTTCGCTTGATACATTACTCATTCATTGGCCTCTTCGATCACTTGTGAAGGTGTGACTTCACCTGACTCTAAAATAATTTCGTTGCTAGGTTGATTGATTCGTTCAATCACGGCATTAGTCGCTTGTTCTCTAACTGCGGCAGACCCTTGTTGAATAGAATCTTTTGCGGGCTCAATCACTGCGGTATTAATGCTTTCTAAGAAGTTCTCTGGAATAAATGAAGAGAGCGTATTTGCCCATGAAGTGGCGATATGACTCAATTTTGCTTTTTCCCAATATTCGGTCTCTTTTAAGGGAGATTCAATGACGAAGAGTGAGATGGTCGCCACAATAAACATCCCGCGAAGAAGCCCAAAAATCGCGCCAAGTAAGCGATCCGGCCAAGATATACTTAGGCGTCTTAAAATGAAGGTTATGAGTAGGTTGACTAACCCTAAAAGTATTAATAACCCGATAAAGGTAATAGCAAAGCTAATAAGATCGCTAAAGATTGAATCTTCACTGTTTAAAGCCCCAAGACTTCCGCCGAAAATATTGGGAAGCATTTTGCCGACATCTTGGTAATACATGACGGCACCCATAAAGGCTAATACCCAAACAACGAGCGATAGTGCTTCAGAGATAAAACCTCTAAAGAATGCAACGATAACGGAGATAGCGATAATTGCAATAATGACAGCATCAATAATTGTAGAAATATCCACGATAACGAGCTCCTAAAATAATAAAAGTAGATTACGGGAGATGAATCACCGCGGGATTAATCGATTGAGTCTTAGTTTTTGCTTGAACTTGCTCAGCTTCTTTTTTGGTTGAAAAAGGGCCGATTTGTACACGATTGAGATTGTTGTCTTTCTGAATGCGTACGGTATAACCTTGTTGTTGATATTGGTTGACTAGTTTTTGCGCGTTAGCACTATTGCCGAAAGCACCGATCTGCACATACCATTTCCCTTGATTATTCTTGCTAGTAGTCGCTGATGATGTTGGCTTTGTGACAGGTGCTTTTTCACTATCTGCAATCAGCTCCAATTTTGGTGCGGCAACTTTAGGTTTCGTTGCTTCAGTCTTTGGGGCAGCAGTTGTATTGGCTGTTTTGGGTGGTTCAGTTGCTTTAGGTTTCTCAGATACTGTTTTAGGTATTGTATTACTGGGTTCAGTGCTAGCAATTAAGATCGGTTTCGTAGATTCCACTGCTTGTGACGTTTGCTGTTCAACACTTTGCCATAAATCTTCACCGATTACTTCAACCGGCGTGTTTTCAGTGATTTGTGATGCCGACGTTGTACTTTCTAGAACAATTTCAGGACTTTTGGTATTTAATTCTGGCGCTTTTGATGAATCATTATTAGCTGTAATGCTAATCGTGGGTTGCTGTGGTTTACTATTTTTCGCGGTTGATTCAGGAAGCTGATCACTAGGTTGAAGTAGTAATACAGCAACAAGCGCAATGAGTGCGAGAAGAAAGATCGCACCAACAGCACGTTGTAGAATAGGTTTTTCTTGGGTATTAGACATATTGATTCTCTTTAAACCAGTTGAGGCTTTCTGCCATCATGTGAAATGAACCGAATACGATAATAATATCATGTGACTGACTACAAGATAAGGCAAATGCACATCCTTCAGGGATAGAATTTGATGCATGTGGTTTTTTGGTTAAAAGAGGCGCGATTTTATCGCGTAATAACTCCGCACTTTGTCCTCGTTCATCTAAAATGGGCGCAGTGATCCATTCATCAACGCTCGCTTTTAAAGTTTCGACCAGTAATTGCTCATCTTTATCTTTAAGCATTCCTAAAAGGGCGGTTACCTTCGGTTTTTGTGCGCTTTGAGTCACCATTTCATCAACTAATGCTTTTAAGACGGTGGCGCCTTGAGGATTATGCGTGACATCTAAAAATACTTTGGGAGAATCTTTGCGTGTTAAGGCTTGGAATCGTCCCTCAAGTTTGACGCTTTGTAAACCTTGAGTCACTTTTGCTTGCGTGACATGTGTGCCAGATAAGTAGAGCGCCGTAATGGCGGCAGATGCATTTTGATATTGATGCGCGCCGAGCAAATTAGGTTGTGGTAAGTTTAGTGTATCTTGATCTTGGAATTGATAGGTAAATTCCCCTGAATCTTGAATCTCATAATGATATGCCGTATCTCGGATGAAAATATCCGCATTTTCTGCGGTTGCTTTCTCTAAAATCGAGATGTTGGGCGCAGATTCAGCGGTAACAACTTTAGCGTGAGATTTGATAATCCCTGCTTTTTCACCGGCAATAGCGGTAATAGTATTGCCTAATTGTGCCGTATGATCGATGCTAATCGGAGTGATAACAGCAATTTGAGCATCAGCGATATTCGTTGAATCTAATCTGCCACCTAA
>DXHP01000210.1 GCA_019113305.1 Candidatus Ignatzschineria merdigallinarum
ACCGAGTGTTCTCATTGGATACATTAGATGAGATGGAAGCTGCAAAGCAGGAGATTGGTCACTATTGCGAAGGACAAGTCGTGATTGGTGGTACAACGTTAAGAGATGATTTGAAAAGCTTTATTCCTCAAAATCAGATGCGAGAAACTAAGCCAAGAGTACTTATTCTCTATAATTATGGTGATAATGCAGCAAAGATTTTACCAAGATTGGCAGCGGGAAGAAGCTTTCATGGGGAACTATTAGATACACTAGAGATGGAAAATGTCTATTTAGGGTCATTGAATGCACCAGAACTCACCAGAGAGGCAATATCGCTTTTAAACCCAGAGTGGATCTTTATCTTAAATGGATTAGTGGGTGATTCAACAGCGGGCAGAGATGCGTTAGATGTTGTGAAGGTTCAACCTAAATGGGAGTTTTTGTCGGCAGTTGATGCGGTACAGAATCAGCGAGTTTATGAGATTAAAGGTTTTTATACTCAGATTCCCTCCGTTACGGCAATGCGCCGATTAGGTTCTGTCTTTGCCGAGTTGGTTTACCATTCAGAAGGGCTTTCAGAAGTGAAAAATCTTGAGAAATAAGCTTGAGATCAAAAAGTTATTTTCTCGAAAATCCCTCTCATTTAGCCTCACATTTTTGAGTAGTTATTTGTAGAATATGATAGACTAAGCCGCTTTATCTTTATATTTACAGATTTTAGGGAGTTCTCATGAGCAAACAACAGACTTTATCAATCATTAAGCCAGATGCAGTTGCAAAAAATGCTATCGGTGCAATCTATTCACGTTTTGAAACTGCAGGTTTCAAAATCGTTGCAGCAAAAATGACTCATTTAACACGTGAAGAAGCTGAAGGTTTCTACGCAGTACATAAAGAGCGTCCTTTCTTCAACGACTTAGTTGAATTCATGATTTCAGGTCCAGTTGTGATTTCTGTATTAGAAGGCGACAACGTGATTGTTAAGCATCGTGAAATCTTAGGTGCAACAAATCCTAAAGAAGCAGCAGCGGGTACAATCCGTCACGATTTCGCAGATTCAATCGACGCGAACGCAGTTCACGGTTCAGATGCTCCTGAAACAGCAGCAGTTGAAATCGAATACTTCTTTGGCCCTAACGCAGTTGGCGCACCAAAAGTGTGTGCATAATTGCCGGCTTAAATAAGTAAAAAAGGACTTTAAATATCTATGTTAGATATTGACATTAAAGTAGAAAACGGCAAACGTCAGACAAATTTATATAGTCTGACGTTTGACGACTTAAAAGAATTTTGTGCGTCAATTGGGGAAAAACCTTATCGAGCAACTCAGATTATGAAGTGGCTCTATCATAAAGGAGTTCGCTCAATTGATGAGATGACGGATGTTTCTAAAAAGACGCGTGAGAAGCTAAAAGAGATTACAACCCTTCATTTGCCTGAAGTGATTATGGATAATCTCTCTGATGATGGCACGCGTAAATGGTTAGTTCGTCTTGATTCTGGAAACTCCATTGAGATGGTGTATATTCCAGAAGATGATCGTGGAACGCTCTGTGTGTCATCGCAAGTCGGTTGTGCGCTGGACTGTTCATTCTGTGCGACAGGAAAACAGGGCTTTAACCGAAATCTCGCAGTTGAAGAGATTATTGGGCAATTAATGATTGCGAAACTTCTTCTGAATGATTTCGAAGAGATTGATAACTTTACACCGAGAAAAGTCACTAATATTGTCTTTATGGGAATGGGTGAACCCCTTCTTAACTACCGTAATGTTATTGCGGCAATGAAGATTATGTTGGACGATTATGGTTTTGGTCTATCAAAACGCCGTGTGACATTGAGTACATCTGGCGTTGTGCCGGCACTTTATCGATTGAAAGAAGATATTGATGTTGCGCTCGCGATCTCACTGCATGCACCTTATAATACGCTTCGTGATGAATTGGTACCGATTAATCAGAAATATCCGATTGAAGAGTTACTAGATGCTTGTCGAAATTATATTGACGGAACGAATAAGAAGATTACTTGGGAATATGTATTATTGCGTGGTGTGAATGATCGTGATGAAGATGCACATGCATTGGCGCGTTTAATTCGTAATATTCCTGGAAAGGTGAATTTGATTCCATTTAATCCATTTGATGGCGTAGATTATAAAACTTCTGAGCGAAAACAGATTGATCATTTTAGATCGATTTTGATGGGTTATGGCCTTGTTGCTGTAACGCGTAAAACTCGCGGTGATGATGTGGATGCGGCATGCGGACAATTAGCTGGAAAGGTGAAAGATCGTACAAAACGTACAGGCGAACGCGCTGAAGAGTTACTATAATGAGTTCTAATTCAGTAACGGTCATATAGATCTTGTTACAGCAGATCAGTATTGGATGAAAAAGGGATGATAGTAATATCATCCCTTTTTTTATATGAGTGTTAATTAGTGTCTTGCTGTATTGCTGTGATAATTATTCTGTTTTATATTGTTTTAATTATTATATTTTTGTCAGCATTATTATTATTTTTATCTGTTTGATTAATTGTGCTTGATTACTATAGTTGAAGCATTTACTCTTAAGAGCATTGTGAATAATTAGTGAGTTAATAGATACTTAAGGACATTGTAAGATGAAAAGAGCGAGAGAGAATCACTCATCAAGATTCATGAGAGTATCTCGATACTCGATCATGACCGCGATGTATCTGTTGTTAACGGGCTGTTCTCTTATAACTAATCCATTTTATGCTAATGAGCATGAGATTATGGATTTGAGTATGCTTTCAGAAGCACAGCAGAAGCATTTTGAACTAAGTATGCATTATATTGATTCAGCGCATTATGATATTGCTGAAAGTAAATTATTATCAGTGATCGAAGAGTATCCTCGTTTTCCTGATGCACATAATGCCTTAGGTGTTATTTATGAACGACGTGGGCGAGTGACAGAAAGTGGTGATGCTTTCTATCAGGCGATAATACTCAATCCTGATTACGATGTTGCGGTGAATAATTATAGTGATTTGAAATGTTATGTCGCTGGTGGAGATGAGATGCAATTAGCCGCAGAGGCGAGCAGTGATCGTCGAGTAAAATCTCGACTATATACTGCTGCTACGAAATGTTATATTAACAAGAATCAAATTTCTAAAGGGCGAGAAGCTGCTGAGAAGGCTTTGATACTTGATGATCATTATGCGCTAACGCATTTCTATTTAGCAAAAATCCAATATTCTGATAGCAATTATCATGCTGCGAAAGCATCGATTAATCGATTCAATGATCTAAATGGTTATACTAAAGAGAGTGCAATGTTGGGATATGCCATTAATCGTCATTTAAATGATCAAGATGAGATGAAGAAATATCAGCATGTGCTTAAAACACAGTTTCATGGGGAAATAGAGGAGAAGGCAACGGAATGAATGCTCAGGAGTTAGGCGCAAAGCTGCAAGCAGCAAGACTTGAGAAAAAGTTATCTGTCGAACAAGTATCTAGAGTACTCTCGTTGAGACCTTCGTTAGTATCTGCCCTTGAAAATGGGAATTATCGAGAAATTGGTGCGCTATTATATGTTAAAAACTATCTTCGAAAATATGGCAAGTTTTTAGGGATTCCTTGCGAAGAAATTGAGAGTGATTTAGAGCAGCTAACCGTTGCGATTGATCCTAAGAGCCAAGGTTTTTACGATACTTCAAAAGTGAAGCATGAGGCGGCAGAGAAGAAGCGTTCTAATCACTTTAAATATTATCTTATTTTTGTTGTCATTGTGATTGCGATTTTTGCTTATCTTTATCAAAGTGGTGTTATTCCATCACCTTTTAAAGATCGATTATCTTCAGAAGGAAAAGAAGAAGTATCATTGCCGAATGAGCGTTTACCTTCTTTAGAGTTAGAATATAGTTTGCGTGGCAATGAAGTGACTCAGCAAGGGGATGTGAGCTTTGAAGATCTATTAATTGATTCTGTAAAGCAACAACAAACGACGATGCTTGATGAAATTCATTTTGATGAATCTCTCACATTTTCAGAAGCATCGAATTTAAATGAGTCATTGGGCGAAGATTTACATCTTGTGATGTTGAATAAAGAGAACGAGTTAGTCGTTGATTCAACAAGTCCTCCCGAACCGCAAAATTCAAGATATAAAACTTCCGGTAAGTTTGAAGTTTTAGGAACCGCCTTACGATATTATGCGCCGTTGCTCTCAGCAACGGCTTTGCCAATTATTGATCTTGGCTCAAATGATGTTTTTGGGCGTTTTACGGTATCGAAAAATCATATTCAATATCTCTATGAATCTCCAGATGTGATTCGCCTAGGATTAGAATCGCCGACAATCGTGGCAAATAGAATGAAGCATCGTGCGCGTGAGGTTATTTCTCTTTATGACCGCGATAGTGGATTTTATCCTTTTGTGGAACGGGTGATATTAAGTGCTCGTATTGAAGGACAAGTATCACAATTGGCTTTGCTCTCTCAAGAGATTGATGAAAAGCAGCAGTTTTTAGCATCGGATACGGAAGAAATGCCTTTAAATCCAAAGTTAGTTGAAGCTGAGATGTTAGTTTTAGAGAAACTCATGGTAAAAGCCTCAGCGCTTCAAGAGAAGGTTGAACAAAATAGAGAGGCTTTCATGAAGAAAGCGCTTTTTAAAATTATTGCAGAAGATATTACGACGTTGGATGTGAAAGACCCGAAAGGTCGCATCATTACTAATCGTGTGATGAAACGAGGTGATGAATATCAGTTAGAAGGTCAGGGAATTTATGATGTTTATTTAGGAAACCCCGCAGTTATTGATAAAATAACGGTTAACGGAAAGATGATTCCGGAGTATTATTATAGGCCTTTAACAGAAGAGGCTGTTTCTATTCGATTTTCCCTTAATTCTGATCTGTATCGCTAGGAAATAATTTAAGTAATGAGTAAAAAAATAAATGCTT
Organism: Candidatus Ignatzschineria merdigallinarum; assembly: GCA_019113305.1. Taxonomy (GTDB): domain Bacteria; phylum Pseudomonadota; class Gammaproteobacteria; order Cardiobacteriales; family Wohlfahrtiimonadaceae; genus Ignatzschineria; species Ignatzschineria merdigallinarum. Next base: position 4,927 of record DXHP01000210.1, read on the forward strand.
TGCGTGGAATGCACGACTGTCTTCCTTCTGAAATTGGTTATTGGCAGATGATTGAAGGTCATTTACGATCACTGTTTCAAGAGTATGGTTATTCAGAAATCCGTACGCCAATGATGGAAGAGACTCGTCTGTTTACGCGTTCAATTGGTGAAGTAACAGATATCGTTGAAAAAGAGATGTACACATTTCCTGATCAAAACGATAACTTAAGCTTATCGCTCCGTCCTGAAATGACAGCGAGTATTGTGAGAGCCGGTGTGCAGCATGGTCTTTTTTATAATCAAATTCAAAAATTATGGCAGATTGGACCGGCATTTCGTTATGAGCGTCCACAAAAAGGGCGTTATCGACAGTTTCATCAAGCAGATGTAGAGGTATTTGGCGTTGAAACTCCGGATGCTGATGCGGAGATGTTGGCGATGCTTGCGCGTTTTTGGAAACGTTTAGGGATCGAGAATGAGGTCAAACTTGAGATTAACTCAATGGGAACAGCTGAGTGCCGAAAAGTTTACCGTGAAAAACTCATCGCTTATTTTGAAGGTTTTAAAGCGCAGTTAGATGAGGATTCTACAAGACGACTTTATACGAATCCTCTTCGTATTCTTGATTCTAAAAATCCTGATTTAAATGACATTATTGCAGAGGCACCAAAGCTATTAGATCATTTAGATCCAGAGTCAAAATTACACTTTGATACACTTTGCCAGCAATTGGATATTTTGGGTATTGATTACATTGTGAATCCAAGAATTGTTCGTGGAATGGATTACTATACTCGTACGGTATTTGAGTGGACTACAACTAAATTAGGCTCACAAGGTACCGTTTGTGGTGGTGGTCGTTACGATAAAATGGTGGAAGAGTTAGGCGGAAGAGCTACGCCGGCAATTGGTTTTGGAATGGGAATGGAGCGTTTAATTCTCCTTTGCCAAGCATGTGATGTTTCAGCGAATGAGTCCTCTCCGTTATTAACAACCGTATTCTTGGGGGATCGAGCATCACTTCAAGGTTTAGGTGTTATCGAAGCGATCCGCAATGAGCTACCACAAGTTTTGATTAGTGCGAACTTAGGTGGTGGTAGCATGAAGTCACAAATGAAAAAAGCTGATCGCTCGGGCGCTAAATATGCTTTAATTATGGGCGATGATGAGTTAGATAAGGATATCGTAATTCTTAAAGATCTTCGTACCGATGGAGAGCAACAAGAAATTCCGCGTATCGAACTTTCCCAGTTTTTACAAAAAATTTAAAATAGTAAGAAGGTTAATTTAATGGCTTTAAATCAATACGAAACAGATGAACAGCGTGCAGAAGTCCTCATTGATTGGTTAAAAAGAAATGCAGGCTATCTCTTATTCTTGGTGGTGTTAGTCATTGGTTCTATTGCTGGAGTGGAGTTGTATAAACGCCATCAGGTGAGTGAATTAAATGCGACATTTGATAGTTATGAGTCATTTTTATCGCAATATGGTGATGAGCCCATTGATGGTGCAATGAGTGAACAGTTTGTCGCTTCAAATGAAGGAATTTATCAAGCATTTTCAGCGATGTTATTAGCAAAAGAAGCACATGGTGCGAGCGATTTTGTCACCGCTGAAACACTCTTAAATAGTGCGTTAACGACGGCTGATTACGAAGGTTTAAAGGCATTATTGCAATATCGTTTAGCGATTGTGCAGTTTGATCAGGGTAAGAATGAAGTTGCATTAGAATCTTTAAAGCAAATTCAAGCGGTTGAATTCTTAGGATTAAGAAAGGTTCTTGAAGGGGATATCTATCTGTCGATGGGTCGTGAACAAGATGCTAAAATATCTTACGAAGAAGCATTAACCAGTGACATTGTGCCTGATGGCGCTTTGAATAAATTGAATCGTTTAAGTGCAGAATAGTTAATACTGTAGATAGGATCATAAACCAATGAAAAAAATTATCACGGCGATGATTGTTTCTCTCGTAATCGCAGGATGTGCCGGCGGTCTTCGTGGAAAGAGTAATCTTGCACAACCTACAGAACTCAATAGTGCAATCCCTTCAAATTTAGTGATGAAGAGTTGGGAGATCAAAACAGGAAGCCAAACGTCTAAAAATAGTAACTTACGATTCTTAATTGCTGATGATGGTGTTAGCACGCTCTATATTGCGGGGCAAAAAGGGGTTGTAACAGCAATTGACATGAATAGTGGCCAGAAAGTCTGGGAGAACAAAGTCGGTTCTCCGCTTTATACTGGGGTTGGTTATAGCCAAGGCGTTTTACTAGTAGGACGTCAAGATGCACATATTGAAGCACTTTCAGCATCTGGTGGTGATTCAATGTGGTCGAAGAAAGTTCTTGGTGTGCCGGCTGTTCCGCCAGTGGGGAATGGGGATGTTGCAATTGTAAGAACGTTGTTTGGCGCTGTTGAGACATTTAACCTACAGACAGGTGAAGATGATTGGGCGTATATTTTTAATAACTCTGAGTTGTCTGTTCGTGGCGCAGCAGCACCAACTTTCTTAAATAATGATGTTTTGGTGGCAAGTGATGAAGGAACATTAGCATTAATTGATGCGCAAACAGGAATGCAAAAATGGAGCACTGTTTTAAGTGAACCTTTAAATGGTAGCTTCATGGGCGGATTAAGAGATGTGGATGCCGCAATGATCGTAACGACAGATCGAATTTTTGTCGGACAATATTTATCGGGTATTACTGCATTAACACATCAAGGCCGTAAACTTTGGCAAAAAGGGAAGGGCACTTACGCAGGATTAGCATTTACGGGCAACGCAGTGATCTCAGTTGAGCGAGATAGTACTGTTCAAGCTTTAGATGCAAAAGATGGATCACCAATGTGGGATAATCAAGATCTCCGTGGTCGAAACCTCACAAAACCTGTATTAGTAGGGAACCGTATTGTTGTCGGTGATTATGAAGGATATGTTCATGTTCTTGATAGTGCGACAGGAACCCTACAAGGATCGACGAAGATCGGATCTACAGGATTTTTACTGGATATTAAAGAGATTAATGGTAGCGTTTATCTCTTAGATTATTCAGGTACACTTTATAAAGTTTCAATTTAAGGGATAGGATGTCAGAACCGCTTATCGCCCTTGTAGGGCGTCCTAATGTTGGTAAATCAACGATATTTAATGCGTTAACAAGAACAAGAGATGCATTAGTTGCGGACCAACCAGGTTTAACAAGAGATCGCCAATATGGCGTTGGTAAGGTTGGAGATCGACCTTACAATGTATTAGATACCGGAGGATTATCAGGTGATGATAATCAGATGGACCATTTAATTGCAGAACAAGCATGGATTGCTGCTGAAGAAGCTGATCTTATTTTCTTTATCGTCGATGGTCGCTCAGGTGTTACCGCGTTTGATGATGAAATTGCAGATAGACTTCGTCGCATGGGAAAACCCGTTGTTGTTGTTGTAAATAAAGCCGAAGGTATTTCACCGGAAGTGATTGTTGGGGAATTCTATTCGTTAGGATTAGGCGAACCCGTTGCAACTTCAGCTTCGCATAATCAAGGGCTCTATGAGTTGATGAATCGTGCCTATGAAGTGATTGATTTTCCAGAAGTGAAAGAGAGTAAAGAAATTCAAGATGATATTATTCGTCTTGCGGTTTTTGGTCGACCAAATGCTGGGAAATCTACGCTCATCAATCAGATGCTAGGTGAAGAGCGAGTGCTTGCATCCGATGTTGCAGGTACAACGCGAGATGCTATTGAGATTCCATTTACGGCATATGATCGTGAATTTATTCTCATTGATACTGCCGGAATTCGTCGTCGTAGCCGTGTGACGGATATGATTGAAAAGTTCAGCGTGATTAAGAGCTTAGATGCACTTGAGAAAGCGAATGTTGTTGTTTTTGTATTTGATGCGAAAGAAGGTTTATCGGATCAAGATGCGACATTACTTGGTGCAGTATTAGAAGCAGGAAAAGGTTTGATTCTTGCCGTTAATAAGTGGGATTCACTAGAAGAAGATGAAAAGAGCTGGATTCAGCAAGACTTCTCTCGTCGTTTTGCATTTATTGATTATACGGAGCCAATGTTTATTTCAGCATTGAACGGACAGGGCGTATTGCAAGTAATTCGTGAGGCGATTCAGGTATTTGATCAATCAATGCGTGAGTTTACGACGAATGAATTATCGAATATTTTAGAGCTTGCCGTTCACAATCATCAGCCGCCGATGGATAAAGGTTATGCGCCGAAGCTACGTTTTGCGCATCAAGGTGGAAAAAACCCCTTGAAGATCATTATTCACGGAAATCGTACACAATATGTGAAAGATAGCTATACGCGATACTTGAGCAAAGTGTATCGTGAAGAGCTGGGAATTGAGGGAACACCGGTGAAGATTCTTTATCGTAAGAATGATAACCCATATGCGAATCGTCCAGGTAAAACGACGGAAATTCGTGGTAGTGCGAAGCGTAAGCGTAAATTAGAGCGCGCTAAAGAAAAATAGAGTCATCATGTTTAGATGATGAAATTGCGAAAGCCACTGAGAAAATGTCAGTGGCTTTTTTGTCTTTATGATTTTTATAAAAAGTCACGAGCCATTTTTTTTGATGATGAGATTAGTTTTAACTCAATTATTTAAATCATTGAGTGTAGCTGTGCTTTTTAAAAGAGCCAGCATGGCTGGGGAGAACGCTGGCAAGCTTTTATTGATCGCATGCCGGCAGTTATTATGAATCTTCTTAAAATGAGAGGGGGATGAGAAATTGGTTGTAAGTTGCTGAGTTAAAACACTCTTTTAAAGATGAGATTATAGCTGAATGCCATATTGTCTTAAAAATCTTATCCAAAGAGGGCTGATCTATTCTAATGTGAGTTGCCAAAATCCCGTATGATCCTTGGTTAAAAAGAGCGTGTCAAAGGTATAGCTGCCGTCATTGAAATTGAGTGTATATCTGACAACTGCGCGGTCTTTATCGGTATTATATTCAATGGAGTGATATTCAATTTTATGAATTCCACCTTTCTTTTGGATGTTGAAAGCCACATCTTTGAAGATAATTGCCAATATCTCATAAAGCTCTGATTCTGATTGTCGCCCTTGAAGATTGCTTTCGAGATCAAAGAGTGAAAGCAATTCAGGATAATTTTGACTGCTGAGAGATTCATAGAAAGTCTGAATGCTATCTTCCGGTGAATGTTGTTGCGTACATCCGGCAATCGTTAGGCTGAGACCTAGCAGTAGCGCACAGAGCTTTTTTGTCATTGGAATCCTCTAATTGTGCAAAGTAATAGCGAGCAGCAATGAAGGCATTGAGGCTTTTCATTGGAACGTATGCTGATATGAGATTGCAGGCATTATAACAGAGAATAGAAAGCATCGTCAGCGGCAAGTTTTAATGGCTCTGTTTTACGTTTACAAAAAATCATACGGCATAAAAAAACGATAGATATTAAATACCTACCGTTGTTAGTTTTATTAATGTCATGATACTTTTCGACGAATGACCGTGATTTGCGGCATTACATTGAATGATTAACTTAACGTTTTTTAAGTTGGCCTAATGCATCTGCAAATGGATTATTGCTGGGTGCTTGTTGAGTTCGTTGGTTCATTGAACGCTTTTGTCCTTTTGATGCAGAGACAAAACTATTGTTACTATGATTTTCACCGACAGGATCGTTCATACGCATTGTCAGCGCGATTCGTTTACGAGGAATATCCACTTCAAGGACTTTTACCTTCACAACATCGCCGACTTTCACTACTTCATGCGGATCTTTCACAAAGCGATCGGCGAGAGCACTAATATGGACTAATCCATCTTGGTGGACGCCGATATCTACAAATGCCCCAAAGTTGGCAACATTCGTAATGACACCCTCTAGCTGCATGCCCTCTTTGAGATCTGAAAGCTCTGAAACATCTTCTCTAAATGCCGCGGTGATGAATTCAGGTCTTGGGTCTCTCCCAGGTTTTTCTAACTCTTCAAGAATATCTTGAATGGTTGGAACGCCAAATTTGTCGCAGACGAAATCTTGTGCTTTGAGCGTTTTGATAAAGGCGCTATTGCCGATGAGATCAGTCAGCGGTTTTTGAGAGGCTTTTAATATTCTCTCGACAACAGGATAGGCTTCTGGGTGAACGGCAGAGATATCGAGGGGATTGGATCCGCGAATACGGAGGAATCCTGCTGCTAATTCAAAAGTTTTGGGTCCTAAACGTGGTACTTTTTTGAGGGCTGTACGATCTTTAAATGGTCCATTTTCATCACGATAATCCACGATATTTTGTGCAGTTGTCGCATTTAGTCCAGAAACTTGTGCCAGTAATGCACTTGATGCGGTATTGGCATCAACACCGACGGCATTTACACAATCCTCGACGACAGATTCCAGCATACGATTGAGCTGAACTTGATTTACATCATGCTGATATTGACCAACCCCGATCGCTTTTGGTTCGATTTTAACGAGCTCTGCTAGAGGATCTTGTAAACGGCGAGCAATGGAAACAGCTCCGCGCAGTGAAACATCTAATTCGGGGAATTCTTTTGCGGCAAGTGCTGAAGCTGAATAGACGGATGCGCCCGCTTCACTTGTGACAACTTTATTAAGTTTGGGGAATTTCTTACAAAGTTCTGCCCCTAATTTATCAGTTTCACGGGAAGCCGTACCATTGCCGATCGAAATCAGCTCTGGTGAATATTTCTCCACCAGTTGAGTTAGCGTATATAGTGATTCATCCCACTTGTTCATTGGCGCATGAGGATAGATTGTTGCCGTATCTAATAATTTGCCGGTACGATCGACAACGGCGACTTTACAGCCAGTTCTTAAACCGGGATCAATGCCTAAAATTCCTTTTTCGCCGGCAGGAGATGCAAGAAGTAGATCTTTTAAGTTGCGCGCAAAGACTTTAATAGCTTCAGTTTCGGCAGCTTCTTTGAGTTGGTTGATCAGCTCTAATGACAGGGAAAGATTGAGCTTCGCTCTCCAACTTAAGCGAATGGTATCTTTAAGCCAATCATGAGGACTTGTGAGAGAAAAAGTATTGGTAATCGTGCCTAATGGCGCATCTTCAATCTCTTCTGGAAGTTTGAGATCAAGCGTCAGAATATCTTCATTGCGACCGCGTAATAGTGCTAATGCACGATGAGATGGGATTGTTTTAATTGTCTCTTTAAACTCAAAATAATCTTTATAATTATTGCCAGTTTCTTCCTTGCCGGATTGGACGGTTGAATGAAGTTCTGCAAAATCCCATAGATATTGGCGAAGTTTTCCTAATAAATCGGCATTTTCAGAAATTCTCTCAATGAGAATAAAGCGCGCACCATCAAGGACTTGTTTTGTTTCAGTGAAATCATGGTCGGGGTTGAGATATTGCGCTGCAAGGGTTTCGATATCATCATTGAGTGTATTGTGAAAGAAAAGATCAGCTAAGGGTTCAATTCCTGCCTCAATAGCGATTTGCGCACGAGTACGGCGTTTGGGGCGATAAGGCAGATAGAGATCTTCTAGCTCCGTTTTAGTTGCGACAGCATTAATACGAGCTCTTAAGTCATCACTAAGCTTATCCTGTTCAAAAATAGAGTTTAAAATGGTTGCTCGGCGATCATTGAGTTCACGTAGATAAACGAGTCTCTCTTCAAGTAGACGAAGTTGAGTATCATCAAGTCCACCGGTTACTTCTTTACGGTAGCGTGCAATAAAAGGAACGGTAGCACCTTCATCAAGAAGTTTAATTGCGGCAGAAACCTGAGATTGAGCTGCATTGATATCGCCGGCAATAATCTTTGGAAGGGCGGCGTGATGCGCTTGCATATCTGTCTGAATCGTCATTAATCGAGACTCCATAAATAGATTGAGAAAGCGATATTATACCTTGTTTTTGAGGCAGGACGTTTCATGATCATTGTTTGTGATAATTTGTTATTTTTAACAATAATATACAATTGCTTCATCAGGTTAGTATTTATGCGAATGAGGATTGGAAATAAAATTCTGAACAGATTTTAAATTCGTTATGATGCGATTTAAAGAGTCATGTATGTTTTTTTTCTGCTTAAAAACTATGATAAACTGTGCGATTAAAAGTGTAGAAATCGCTATATAAACACTTCAGTGGAAACGAATAATGAGTAGAAATAAGATGAAAAGGGTTGCAGTTATCGGAGGAATCCTCGTTTCTTTAATGGCAGGAATGAGTTTCGCAGCGAAAAAAGAGAGCCTGAAAATGGATCAGCCAATATATGGTCGTTATGAAGTAATTACGATTGCGGAACTTGATCGTGTGCCGATTAAAGCAAAATTAGACACAGGTGCTTATACCGCATCTTTAAATGCGGTTGATATCGAATATTTTGAAAAAGAAGGCGATGATTGGGTACGTTTTACTCCTGTTGTCGATGATGAAGCGCTTGCAGAAAGAGAGATGCCATTGTTAAAAATTTCTCGTATTAAGCAACGCGCGGAAGAGGGAGATGATAGTGATGATATTGCATCCTCCAAGAGACCAGTTGTTGAAATGACACTCTGTATTGGTCAGCAGAAAGAAGTTATCGAAGTGAATTTAACCAATAGAGGCCATTTTACCTATCCACTATTGTTGGGTGCAAAAGCGTTGAGACAGCTTAAAGCATTAGTAGATGCTGGCCGTAAATATACTATTGAGCCAGATTGTTAGTGACTATTGTTTCCCCATTTCGTTAATGAATGCATTATTAAATTTAAACAAATCGTTATAAGGAAAGTATCTCGTGCGTTCCGTAAATTTACATTTAAAAGTTTTAATATTTCTCTTAGTTGCGCTTGGGTTAGGCTCAATCGCCTATGAGCGTTATGTTTTGCAAATCCCTTTTACAGATCGTGAAGTGGAGAATTTGTGGACGATTGATGCCAAAATCACCTTCGATGTACCGAGAGAATCATCTGTTTCTACAAAGTTTTATATCCCGGCAACTTATAATCAATATACCAAGTTCAGTGAATCGTTGATTACCGATAAGCAATATGGGCAGGTATTGGAAGAAGACGAAGTGGGGAATAAGATTGCACATTATTCTATTCGTCGTACGAAAGGTCCAGAAACGATCTATTATCGTTTAGCATTGTCGCCTAATTTTGGGGGAACGGAAAAGCCAGCAGAAACAATAGGAACGATTTATCGTGAACCGATTCCTTTAGAAGGTGCGGCAAAAGTTGCAGCTGATGCGCTTGTTGGCGATATTCGTGCGACATCATCCAATACTTTAAGTTTTATTAGCGAAGCTATTCGTCGAGTAAATGATACGGAAAATCCCAACGTTGCATTACTATTGAAAGGGGATCATTCTGCCAAGAATCGCTATTCTGTGGCGGAGTTGTTATTGTCACAAGCGCATATTCCAGTACAACGCGTTAATACGTTAGAGTTAAAACCAAGTGTCGATCAACCTACCGAAATTTGGCTTCGTAGTTACATTGAAACGGCCGGTCGTGATAAGGAATCTAATCGTAATATTACCACTGGAAAATGGTACTATTTTAACTTAACCGATGGCAGTGTAGGATTGCCGAAAAATGCCGTGATTTGGTGGATTGGTGATGATCCTTTAGTGACCGTGAATAATGGTTTAAAACCAAAAGTCTCATTTAGTGTGACAGATAAAGAGTTGACGGCGATTAGTTTAGCGCAAGCCAATAATGCTGAAAGTTCTGATTTCTTAGCCTATTCGCTCTATAGTTTGCCGATCTCTGTGCAATATGGTTATGAGTTAATGCTCATGATTCCTTTCGGCGTATTAGTCATCTTATTGGTCCGAAATGTGATCGGAATTCAAACGTTAGGTACCTTTACGCCGGTATTGATTGCGTTAGCCTTTAGAGAAACCGGATTAGCATTCGGGATCGCCTTCTTTACGATTATTACGTCGATTGGATTGTTAGTACGATCTTATCTAGAACATCTGAAACTACAGATGTTATCGCGATTATCCGTGGTTTTAACTTTTGTAATTATCATGATCGCCGTTTTAAGTATCTTTAGTTATAAGATGGGCTTTGCACAAGGTTTAGCGATTGGATTATTCCCAATGGTGATTTTAACGATGACGATTGAAAGATTATCGATTACGTGGGAAGAACGTGGTGCCGGCAATGTGCTCAAAATTAGTATTGGGACATTAATTGCCTCTTCGCTGGCTTATCTCTTAATGGAGATTCCTGAATTTGTTTACTTTGTCTTTACTTTCCCAGGTGTATTACTTGTGCTTGCTGGCTTTATGCTGATGATGGGACGTTATCGTGGATATCGTTTAACGGAGCTCAAGCGCTTTAAAGCGATGCTGAAAGAGGAGAAGTAATCATGCTCACGATGATTAAACGCTGGCGCGCGCTTCGCAAGCGTGGCGTGATGGGGATTAATGAGCGAAATGGTGATTTTGTGCTGAAGTATAATAATCGCCGATTTTATCCTTATGTAGATGATAAAATTATTACGAAAGAGCGTGCGATTGCGGCCGGCATTAATGTGCCGGAAATGTACGGCGTGATTGAAACCGAGAGCGATATTAAACATCTTCGTAAAATTTTAAAAGATCGGACGGAGTTTGTGATTAAGCCTGCGCAAGGTGCCGGCGGTGATGGCATTATTGTTATCGGCGATAAGTTCGATGATTATCGTTATAAAACGGTATCCGGTCGATTGATCACATTGGATGAAATCGAATATCAGATCTCGAGTACGTTAACAGGACTTTATTCTCTCGGTGGTGCGCGAGATCGAGCATTAATTGAGTATAAAGTGAATTCAGATCCTGTCTTTAGCGGCATTAGTTATGAAGGTGTGCCGGATATTCGGGTCATTGTTTTAATGGGATATCCCGTGATGGCGATGCTTCGCCTGCCAACAAGACAATCGAGCGGTAAAGCCAACCTGCATCAAGGTGCAATTGGTGTTGGTGTTGATATTGCCACAGGAAAAACGCTCGAAGGAACGTGGCTTAATGAGATTATTCAGCGTCATCCTGATACCAATAATCACGTCAGTAATGTCACATTGCCAAATTGGCAGGGGTTTTTAGAGCTGGCAACGAGTTGTTATGAGTTGAGCCAATTAGGCTATATCGGCGTAGATATGGTGCTTGATGAAACAAAAGGACCTTTAGTCTTAGAGATTAACGCGCGTCCGGGATTGAATATCCAGATTGCTAATAATGCTGGTTTAGCCGCGAGAGCCCGAAAAGTTGAAGCGCATTTGGCGGCATTGAAAAAAGCAGGGAAGCCTGCAGAATCAATCGCAGAACGTATGGCCTTTTCTCAAGCATACTTTGGTGCGGCAATGGTGGAATCGCTAGAAGGTTAGTTTTTTGGTCGATCTTAATTCAGTGGCTTATTGCGTTGGATGATTATTTTCAAAAGCCCTCTTCTCAAGAAGGGGGCTTTTATGTTTATATGGACTTTAGATAATTAAATGATCAGTTTCAAGAGATGACTTGGAATGTGCTTTATCACGATATGAGTTTTAAAAATGCTGTTTAAAGTTTTTTTAAAGGAGACTCACGATTATCACTAATATAGCCGTATTGGTTTAAGGATAGCTGTCAAAACTGCTAGTGCGGGATGGGATAATAGCGTGCAGGTATTCTCTTCAGCAATGCAGTATCTTTTAGAAGGATTATAACCTGATAGTTTCAAAGTGATTTTGCGATAAAATGATTTTTATTGAAAATTCAGCGGATCATTGAGACAGTACATGAAGACAAATTGCCAAATAACGGCTTGAGAGAAGGGATGGTTGAGATGAAATCACTCGGAGATACAGCAGTTCTACCTTATTACTACTATTATCATTGTTTTGATGAGGGAGAGATTGGTTTTCTATTCAATATCCAAGGCGTGATTGCGCTTGATATCTCGGGGCTTTATCAAGATCTTTCTGTCGATTTTCCCCGAATTGAAGAGCCGCGCTGGAAAAGAGAAGCTCGTGAAATTGTGTCACTTTCTCAGTTGTCAGAATATCCCTCAATGGTGGAGCTACTGTTACTTCGCGCAGTGAATGAATTGACGAGCTATTTTATGGGCGAGTTGCTAACCTTTACCGTACCGATTTATCCTGTAGGAACGGATTTCCAGTTACAAGTTTGGCAAGCCTTAATGACGATCCCTTACGGTGAAGTAATGACCTACAAAGATCTTGCCTTAAAGATTAATAATCCTAAAGGTACTCGCGCTGTAGGTGCTGCCAATGGTAAAAATCCCTTGCCGATTATTATCCCTTGTCATCGTGTGATTCAATCAGATCAAACGCTCGGCGGTTATAGTGGGGGATTGAGAATCAAGATTGCGTTACTTGAGCGTGAAGGATTTACCTTTAGTTCAGGAAAAGCTGGATTAAAAGTAGTGCAAGGACAATCTGTCCTGCCCCTAGAATAAGCGCATATATTGCCAGTTTTCGACCTTGCTGTTTAAGCAGTGAAAAGTTTAAACGCAGTCCAATTGCAGCAAGTGCAATTACTTCACATAATCCGCTTGTTTTCAGCAAGATGAGTGTCAAATCTTCATGAATAAATTCAATCGAATTTAATGTACAAGCGATGATGAAGCCAAATAGATACCATGGAATCAATCCGACAATGGACTGTTTTTTTGCTGTGGGCGCGGTATCAATTGGTTGATTAGTTTGATGACGCTTCGCAATTTGATGAAAGACTAATACAATCAGTACTAATGAGGCGATTCGCATGATTTTAAATATTGTTGCATCTCGCATTACTTCGCTACCAAGCATGCTCGCGCTCGCGATCACTTGACCGACAGATTGTAATATCCCGCCAATAAATGCCCCTTGCAGCATCGCGTTATCAAAGAGGGTAATCGCAATAAGCGGCAATAGGAACATCATGATGGTGCCCATCAGATTTACAATTGTAATGATTAATCCGCGTTCTGATTCATTAGCGCCGATTACAGGTGCGGTTGCGGCAATGGCAGAAGAACCACAAACCGCATTTCCAGAAGCCATTAAAAGATAATAGCTTTGACTAAACTTTAAGAATTTACCAATGCCGATGGCAAGAAGAATCGTGCCGATAATTTGAATTGCGATAAAGATCGTGCCGGCAAGTCCTAGCTCTCCTAATGTAGAAAAGGTCACAGAGAATCCTAATAGGACAATGGCATATTCGAGTAACCGACCTTCGGCAAATTTGGTACCTTGTTGAAAAATAGCTTGTTTGAAATAGAGATTTCCTAAAATAATTCCTAAGAAGATCGCAATAGGGGATGCACCAATTGCCGGAATGAATTGTGCCAGTACCATGGCAACCACAGAAGTTGCAATGGCGAGTAACAGACCAGGAATAATGCCGGGAATTTCTGCAGGCTTGGGAATAAAGCTGGGATATTTCATAAGTATTGATGCAATTATTTGAGGGAAACGATTTTATCCTACTCTTTTTCCGGAGATGTGAAAAGTTTTATTGCATACCGAGAGAGTTTGTTTTCATAGCTTCTCAATTCGGAGCGTGATTGATGGCGTTGTTTTGGTCTAGAAGTCGCAGTTGTAACTTCGGACTAGAGATTGATACAAGCATGCAAGCATTCTCTCCAACTGTGTAGCAACTTACAAAGAAGTTTCAAGCTTAGATCGGGGTCATTATTTCAAAGGAAGAAGGTTCTTTATCGCTGGCAAGCGATTGATATAGTCATTTTGGTTTAAAAATAGCTTTTATAACTGCTGGCGCGGGATTGCTAAAAAGAGCGTAATCATTCTCTCCAGCCATGCATCGACTTTTAAATAGAATCTTTAATCAGATAGTTTTAAGCTGATTTCACTATAAAAGAACGCAAATATTCTCCCTAGCCGTGCAATAAATAGATCAGGAAAAAGAAAAGGATTCTGTTAGAGAATCCTTTTGATCTGAATAAAGCGTTTATGAATGGTTGATGGATCTCAACGCTATTATTGATAGTCTAATTAGACTTCTAAAACAATCTTGCCAATATGTTCACTCGATTCCATTAACTCATGGGCTTTGTCAGCTTCAGCTAGTGGAAAGACTTGGTAGATTACGGGTTTAAAATGACCTTTCTCTAACAGCGGTAACACATCTTTACGAATATCTTCTGTTAAGGCGCGTTTAAATTCATATTCACGCGCGCGAAGAGTGCTGCCAGTAACGGTTAAACGCTTTTGCATGATCTTCATAAGATTTGCCGTGACTTTCGCACCGCCCATCGAGTTGATATAGACTAAGCGACCATCAGGATTGAGAAGATCGATATTTTTCTCATAGTAATCGCCACCGATCATATCGAGAATCACATCAACGCCGTGATCTTTAAGGATTTCTAAGAAATCTTCTTCTTTATAATTGACGGCAATATTCGCACCAAGCGCTGTTACAGCTTGTTGTTTCTCTGCATTTCCGACAGTGGTATATACTTCGGCACCGATAATTTTGGCCAGTTGTATTGCCGTAATCCCAATGCCGCTACTGCCGCCATGTACGAGAAACTTCTCGCCCTTTTTCAATTGTCCGCGCTGGAAGACATTGTTCCAAACGGTATAGAGGGTTTCCGGCATACTTGCAGCTTCTGTAAAACTTAAGTTTTGAGGTTTTGGCAGTGCTAAGAATTCATCAACGCGGACATATTCGGCATAACCGCCGCCGCCAATTAATGAAAAGACTTCATCGCCCACTTGCCATTGTGTGACATCTGAGCCAATCGCTTCAACAATGCCGGCAACTTCTAAACCTAAGATATCTTGAGGTTCACCTTTTGGCGCGGGATAATAACCTTTGCGTTGGATGATATCGGGGCGGTTAACGCCAGCCGCTTTAACTTTAATTAAAATATCGTGCGGACCAACGGCAGGGCGTTCTGTTTCTGCAAGTTTAAGAACAGATGGTGCTCCAAATTCAGTGAGAATAACGGCTTTCATATCGACGACTCCCTTTTTTATAGTGTGAGTTCTCTAGTGTCATAAGCGATGAGTTGTGAATAATCGCAAGGTTTATAATAGTTTGAATCATCTAGAGAAGTTGAAATAAACAGAATAGTTCATCTTAACGAAACTATCCTAAAGTGTCTATGTGGGATTTTATAGCGAAAAAAAACGCATCGAGGGAAATGCCTAATGCGTTAATCTTGTAGGAAACAATCTTATTGTTCAATTGGGATTTGACGTAATAAGTTGTTTTTTCAATAGTGCCTATATTATACAGCTTAATATTATATTTGAGATATTTTTTAGAGTTTGCTGCAGGTTCTCGATATTCATGCTTTTAGAAATAGCATGCTCAATAACTTATTTAAGCGACTTTGTGGCTAGAGATCACTTGACTATCTTGTTGTGATCTCTAGAAATCGTTGTATTTATGAAGCAACGCTCACCAGTTCATTGAGTTTCACGAGAGGGTGAACAATCGTGACTTGATCCAATCGCTTCACTTGCCCTCGGCAAGATGAACCGGTTGCGAGTAATGTGGAAGGATTATTTTTTTCAACGATGTTGGCCCAAGATTGAGAATAGATCTTTTTCGAAACGTCGACATTCTTTTTAATATGTCCAAATCCGCCGCTCATGCCGCAGCATCCTGATTTCATCAATTCTAGTTGCAAACCAAATGCGCCAAAGACCGATTGCCAAGCTTTAGGCGCATGTGTCGCATTTGTTTTCTCAGTACAGTGACTCATAAGTTTGAGTTCAATGGTTGCATTAGCTTTAGGAAGATCCGTTTGGCTTGCAAGATAGCGACTGAGCCACTCTTGGACTAATTCTACTTTTGGGGTATTTAATCCAATTGCCGGATATTCTTCACGATAAGTGAGTGTAATTGGGGGTTCAATGCCGACTAGCGCAATACCGTAACTTTGAAGTTCTTCGAGAAGGACATGTTGCTTTTGTGCTTCTTTCTCAAATTGGGTGAGCGCTCCATAGACTTGGGCAACTTTTCCAGAGGATTGGTAAGGCGCGACAAAGACTTCGATATCGAGTTTATGCAATAACTCTACAGTTGCATTAAATGTCGTCGCATCATAGAACATGAAGAAGGAGTCCGGCACGATAATGACAGCTTTCTCTTTATCTTTCACTTGAACCAATTGCGCAAGGTTATCTGTGGATAACTCTCTGTATAACTTGTTGGCAGGATGATATTTATGGCGCTCCATGAGCGGTAAATCTACCAGCCCTAAGTAATCAAATGCTTTTTTCCCGAGCTTACTGCTAGCAATTAAGTTATATGCGCCACTTACTTTGCTCGTGGTTATTGCCATTTTTTCAGCGCTAATCAGGAGTTTTTCATAAAGTGGACGTTTATGGTTTTGATAATATTGATTTAAGAACTGTGATTTAGATGCCGGAATATTGACTTTAATTGGGCATTCCCCAGCGCAAGATTTACAGCTTAAGCAGAGCGATAATGAATCATAAACCTGTGTTTCAAATTCTGGACTCACGATATTGTTAGAGCGCTGACGAAGCCATTCTTTAATCAGTTCGGCGCGACCTTTTGGTGAATGAATTCGTTCACGAGTGGCCTTATAGCTTGGGCACATTGCCGCATCGGTATCGTAATTAAAACACGCACCATTACCATTACAGTAGAGTGTTGTGTTGTAGGCATTTTCGGCCCAGTAATGGCTGTTGATTTGACGATTGAAATCCGCGCGTAGCGGCACTTCATCAATTTTCAGGAGTGGCGTTTCATCCGGCGTAGAAATCTTACCAGGATTGAGTTGATTGTGCGGATCGAAGGTTGCTTTGACTTGTTGTACGAGCGGATAGAGTTCGGCAAAGAACTCCTTAGCATATTCAGAGCGAACCCCTTTTCCATGTTCTCCCCAAAGTGCGCCGCCATATTTTTGGCATAACGCGAAGACTTTGTCGGAGATGAGACGAATTTTTGGGCGATCTTCCTCAAGTTTAAGATCTAGTGCCGGACGAACATGAATCACGCCGGCATCCGCATGACCAAACATTCCGTAGCTGACATTCGCCTCATCTAAGATATCTCTAAACTCAGCGATAAATGGCGCAAGATTATTGGGTGGAACCGCCGTATCTTCCACAAAAGGAATCGGTCGTCGATTTCCTTGAACGGCGCCGAGCAGGCCGACAGCTCGTTTACGTAAGCCGTAGATATCAGTTACCGCTTTTTTCCCGATTAAAGGACGAACGGATAATCGGCTCTCATTTTGGCTTTGGTTAATATAGGTTGTGAAAGCATCAATTTTAGCGTGCAGGTCTGTTTCGGTATCGGCATTAAATTCAATGAGTTGAATCGCTTTGAGCTCGGAATAATCAATTCCTTCAAAATATTGTTCTGTCGTTGCCCAAATGAAGTCATTTTTCGCAATTTCCATGACGATATTATCAATCACTTCAACTGATGTTGGCGTTGGATCAGAGTGCATTAAGAAAGGCGCATCTTCAAGGGCTTTAATAAAATCATTGTAAGTAATGAGGATTAAAGCAGTCTCTTTTGGAATTGGTAAAACATTGAGTTTCGCTTCAGTGAAAACACCTAACGTTCCCTCCGAACCGCAGAGCAGATGATTGAGGTTTTTGCGTGAATCTTGTGTGAAATGATCAAGATCATAGCCGGTAATAAAGCGATTTAATTGGGGAAAGTGCGCATGAATTGCTTCTTTTTCCGGAGAGAGAAGGTCATAGAGCTTATTGGCAAGCGGGAATTGATCAATATCGGCTAATTCACTATCAGTTAGTGCTCGGCTACGAATCGCTTCACCGCCAATGGGATATGCCAGAATCTCTAAAACGTGTTGGCTAGTTTTACCATATTCACAGCTTCCTTGTCCTGAAGCATCCGTATTGATCATCCCACCAATTGTTGCGCGATTGGAAGTGGAAAGTTCCGGCGCAAAGAAGTAACCAAGTGGGCGAAGATACGCATTGAGCTGATCTTTGACAACGCCGGTTTGAACAGTGACGACACGATTCTCTGCATCAAAATCGAGAATCTGATTCATATGCCGAGAGATATCTAAAATAATGCCGTTATTAAGTGATTGACCATTGGTTCCTGTTCCACCGCCGCGTGTGGAGAGCGTGACCGCTTGGAATTCTGGCTTTGTTAAAAGGGTCATCACTTTTTCCACATCATTATTAGATTTTGGGAAGATGACCGCTTCCGGCATCATTTGATAGATCGAGTTATCGGTTGCTGAGATCAAGCGTTGCGCATAGCTCGTTTCAATATCGCCGCTAAAGTTGAGGGTTTTTAAAGTCTTTAAAAATTGTTCTACGATAGCTGCAAGTTGTGTGGCACTGTTCATGAGGTTTTTTATTTACCGTTGTGACGTTTAGGTTGGTCTAAATATTCTTGAGATTGCATCTCAATTAAGCGGCTAATGGTTCGATCGAATTCAAAGTCGAGCGCTTTCTCACCTTTGGGTTCGTAGAGTTTGTCCATCGGCACATCTGATGCAATGATGACTTTGACGCCTTGATCATAAAATTCATCAATCATGATGACAAATCGGCGAGCTTCATTTTCTAAAAATCGTGTCAGTTGCGGTAATCCGCTGAAAAAAACGGTATCGAGTATGCCGGCAAGATAGATAAAATCTTGTGAGGATCTGGCTTTTTTACAGGCTTCATCAAAGGTAAACCACGCACAATGATCATGCATTTCGATCATCTCAAAAGCATGTCCATTAACATCAATTGTGGTAGGTTCACTGGATTCGCCAGCAATATCTTCAAAGCGCGTTCTAAAATTACTCTCTTGCGCTGCTTTATCGCCGACAAACCAGACATCGGCGCTTTCGATATGGCGCATGCGATAATCTTGATCGGTATCTAAAACAATAATGCCGAGACGTTTTTTGATGATCTCAATCGCCGGCAAGAATTGTTGTCTTTGTAAACCATTTTTATAGAGTTCATCAGGTTCACGATTCGATGTGGTAATGAAAAAGATTCCTTCGGCAAGAAGGGCATCTAATAAGCGGTAGAGAATCATGGCATCAGTAATATCAATGACGTGGAATTCATCAACGCAGAGGACTTTACACTCTTTTGCAAACTCTTTTGCCACGAGTTTTAATGGATCTTCTGAGCCTTGGTGAAGACGCATTTTTTGATGCACATCTTGCATAAAGTGATAGTAATGTTCCCGAATTTTTGGAACATCAATATTATTGAAAAAGAGATCCATTAAAAAGGTTTTTCCGCGCCCCACGCGACCATAGATATAGAGTCCTCGAGGATCACTGTAAGTGACAGGACCTTCAGCAAAAGGGCTCATCAGCTTTTGCATAAATGATCGAGAATCAGTTGCCGGAATCGGTGCATCCGTTAAAATCTTCGCTTTGAGTTTATCGTAGCTTTCTGCGACAGAAACCTGCACAGGATCTACTTTAAAACCTTTCTCCTCGATTAGCTTAAAATAAGCATCTTTGATCGTTGTCATGATGATATTTATTCCTCATTTTTGGTCCGGCGTTCTTTGAAAAACGTTTTGATTAATGTACTACATTCCTCTTGAAGAACACGGGGAATAATCGTGAGTTTATGATTAAACGCTTTGTAATCATTCACATTTAAATTGGTGCCTAATGCGCCATTGCGAGAATCGCCGGCGCCATATACTACGGTGTCAATCCTGGTATGTAAGAAGCTGCCGGCACACATTGTGCAAGGCTCTAAAGTGACATAAAGGGTTGTTTTTGGTAGGCGATAATTGCTCATTATACGACAAGCTTCCCTAATCGCAACGATTTCGGCATGTGCCGTTGGGTCACAATCGATGATCGAGCGATTATGACCACGAGCAATAATTTTTCCTTCCTGAACGATCACTGCACCAATGGGAACTTCACCAATGTCGTAAGCTTTTTGTGCTTCGATCAAGGCTTCCTGCATAAACTGTTCATGCGCTCTGATTTCAGCGGGATTAAGCAGGATATCATCAGAAATGAGTTCGTTGTTTTTCATGGTTATAGAAGTTTTTTAGCACCGTATTTGGGACAAGTTTTGCCCATTATTTTTGGGGAATCTTGTAAAAGTTTTGGTAACAATGAGGAATCAGAATGAATTAAAATTATGAGCTCATGCATTTTTATCCGATAGTTGCTTCGTAAAATATTCATCATCAATATCATTATTTGAGTATCGTCATTGAGATAGCAAAATCATGATGATGAATACTGGCGAGAAATAGATAAACGAAGGTTAATCTTTCTCTCAGCCAGCATCGGCATCAGTTTTAAAAAAGTTGTCAGTATTGAGACAGAATGTCCTTATCTATTCTAAGAGAAGAATACGAGCTTGGCGTAGAAGTAACTAATGATGCGCAATCCTAGAAAGAGGGCGAGCACAATTACCATCGGACGAAAATCCATCATGCCGGCGCGAAGCTTAAATGGTACGAGTTTATTGATTGGTTTTGTTAATTGATCGAGCAGACTTAAGAAGATCGTTTGTCTTGGTGATGAACCAATCCAGCTACTAATCGCTTGAATGATGTAAGCAAATAGATAGATGTAGATCACATTGCGTAAGATTTCAAGCACCACAACGCCGGCAAGAATTAGCGGTGAAATTGGCACCATAACTTTGAGAATCATTAATAGGACATATTTCACAATAGTGATGATCACCGCCGCTAAAATACAAGACCAATCTGCGCTACCAATAATTGGCGTGATTTTACGGATCGGCAAGATCACCGGATTGGTGACTTTGACGATAGATTGTACGATCGGATGATAAAAATTTGCTTTCACTAATTGTAGTAAAAAGCGCAAAAGAATAAAGATAATGGCAAAACTGTAAGCGATCTCTATGAGAAATTCGAGAATATTTTGAATCATATTGCGTAACGACCTTTCAGTGTTTCAAATGAAGTAATAGATAAAGATTCGGGCGATGATGCCGGTTGCGATTGGGCTATCTGATTAGTGAATTTCTTGAGAAATGATATTTGATAATTCTTGATCTCGATTAAATGCCGCTTGCATCGCTTCTGTAATAATGCGATCGAGCTGATTATTTTCAAGGCTGAAGATCGCTTGTTCAGTGGTTCCTTTTGGTGACATCACATTTTTCTTTAAGGTTTCGAGTGAAAGATCAGAGAGCTGGCTATATCGTGCAGAGCCCAATACTGCTTGTTGTGTTAAGGTTTTGCTGCTGGTTTCATCTAATCCCATTTGCATGCCGACCTTCGTCATAATGTCCATGAGATAGTAGATATATGCTGGGCTTGAGCCAGATACCGCAACGGCTGCCGAGATGAGTTTCTCTTCTTGTAACCACGCCGTAACGCCGCAACTATTAAAGATGGTATCCGTGATCGCTCTTTGTGCTGAGGAGACTTCTGCATTGGCGTATATTGCTGAGGCGCCAAGCCCAATCGTTGATGGCGTATTAGGCATGACGCGAATAACGGCATGTTGTGTTGTTCCTAAACCTCTCAAAATCGCTTCCACTGAAACGCCGGCAGCGATGGAAATCACGAGCTGATGAGGTTTAAGTAGTGGTTTGAGTTCGGTTAATAGTGCCGGAAAACCTTGAGGTTTAATTGCAAGGATGATGATATCGAGATCGGCAATAAAATCTTGATAATGCTCAGAAGCGGTGATGCCGAGGGATTCTTGGAAATAATCACGTTTCTCGGCATTACGATCACAGACAAATAGCGAGAATTGCGCTTTTTGTTTGCTTAAGCTCGTTAAAATCGCACGTGCCATATTGCCGCCGCCGATAAAGCCAATATGGGTCTTTGCATTGTTATCCGTGAGTTTCATCGTCGATATTCCTCATGTTGTTGGGTTAAAATTAGATTTGCAGGTGATTTCATGATCTTCATCTGTAATCGAAGGTTCTTTTTTGCTCTCTAGCTATCTATTGCTTGAATTGCATAAATAGAGAATGTTGCTAGAACCATTATTTTCTGTTCGCCATTATAACGTGTTTACATTGATTAAAGTAAGAAAGCATGCAATCAGTGAGAACTCCGTTTAAGGTTTCTGCCTCATTGTTGTATCATCTAGGACGATATTTATTTAATAGAAGAGAAAGGAATCAATTATGCCTTCATTTGATATTGTGATGGAACCCGATATGGTTGAAGTTCGTAACGCGATGGATCAAGCGGTTAAAGAGATTGACACGCGTTTTGACTTTAAAGGAACGGGTGCAAAATGCGAGTTAGTCGATAAAAGTATCGTTCTTCACGGCGATAGCGATTTTCAATTAGAGCAAGTTCAAAGTGTCGTGACTTCTAAAATGACGCGTCGTAATGTGGATATCCGCTTTTTAGATTTAACGGCGAAGCCAGAAAAAGTGGGTGGAAACTTACTAAAACAGACCATTGTGATTAAGTGTGGATTGGAAACCGATCAAGCGAAAAAGATCGTGAAAACGATTAAAGATGAAAAGATGAAAGTTCAAGCATCGATTCAAGGTGATAGCGTGCGCGTGAGCGGCAAGAAACGTGATGATCTGCAAGAAGCGATTGCGATTCTTCGCGATAAAGTGAAAGACCTTCCATTAGCATTCAATAACTTTAGAGATTAATCTCACAGCTTTATTGTGGATTGGTTTTGAAAACGGAAATGGGATTTAAAAAGTTAAATTTAAGTTCTATTTTAAAAGCTGATTCATCGCTGGGGAGAATGATTGCATACTTTTCGCAAGCGCTCGCCAGCAGAGAATATCAATCTTGTTATTAGAATCGTTATAACAGTATCACCGTATTATGTAAAAGCCCACAAAACTGTTTTGTGGGCTTTCTTGTTTCAATCAATCGAGCATTTACGAAAGTAAAAACTCCTTTTTCAGGCGATCAATCTCATCACGAACACGAGCAGCATCTTCAAATTCTAAGTTCTGTGCGTGATTGAGCATCTCTTTTTCCAGTTTTTGCAGATGTTTCGTCAGCTGTTTGGGATCTGCTTTAAATTGATGCTCATTTTCAATCGCATCATGATCAATCACAAGTTTGCCACGATACTCCTTGATGTACTCATTTTTTGGCTCAGTATCTCTGGCATCGTGCATAATATCTTGAATATTTTTGATGATGGTTGTTGGTGTAATGCCATGTTCTTTGTTGTGAGCTTCTTGCAGCGCACGGCGGCGTTCTGTTTCATCGATAGCATATCGCATCGCTTTGGTAATTTTATTGGCGTAAAGAATCGCTTTACCTTCGGCATTACGAGCAGCTCGACCAATGGTTTGAATAAGGGAGCGTTCAGAGCGAAGAAATCCTTCTTTATCGGCATCTAAGATTGCGACAAGAGAGACTTCTGGGATATCTAACCCTTCACGCAGCAAGTTGATTCCGACTAATACATCAAATACGCCTAAACGCAGGTCTCGAATAATCTCCACGCGTTCAACAGTATCGATATCGGAATGTAGATAGCGAACTTTCACGCCATGATCGCTTAGGAACTCGGTTAAATCTTCTGACATGCGTTTGGTCAGTGTGGTAATTAATACGCGCTCATTTTTGGCAGCTCTTGCCGTAATCTCTGAAAAGACATCATCTACTTGGGTATCCACAGGACGTACTTCTACAATCGGATCGAGTAAACCGGTTGGGCGAACCACTTGCTCGACGATTTGATCGGCGTGTTCTGCTTCATAAGTGCTAGGCGTTGCTGAGACAAAAATTGTTTGCGGCATGAGCGCTTCAAATTCTTCAAACTTAAGCGGACGGTTATCAAGCGCCGATGGCAATCTAAAACCATAGTTAACGAGCGTCTCTTTTCGTGAACGATCTCCTTTATACATTGCACAGACTTGCGGTACGGCGACGTGAGATTCATCAATGAAGAAGATTGCATTATCCGGCAGATAATCAAATAGTGTTGGTGGTGCTTCGCCGGGATTTC
>DXHP01000211.1 GCA_019113305.1 Candidatus Ignatzschineria merdigallinarum
GGGAAGATTTCATCAAGATCTTGCGCCGTTGGATATTCTAATTGACCCCACGCTAAGTGATCCCACCCCATACCGATAAGCCAATCGCCGGTGAGATAGAGATCTTTATTCTCTCGCAGTATTTTTTGCACTTCCGCTAAAGATTTCGCATCGCTTAACGCTACAGAATAATCATCAAACAGTACGCCATGAATCAGATGCATATGCGCATCATGAAAGCCTGTCATGACCGTTTTTCCTGCGGCATCAATGATCGTTGTGTCATCACCAATCATTGATGTTAAATCTGCTTCCGAGCCAGTTTTAAAAATTTTGTCATCTTTAATCGCGATCGTGAGTGCTTCAGGTTGCTCCTTCAATCCTGTAAACACCGCGCCATTTTTAATGATGATATCTGCAGTTGTCATATTTTCCCTTCTTTGATCGTTGTTATTTTAAAGCAGCCATTGTGGGTGCCGTTTTTCTGAAACCTTTTGTTAAGAACAAAAGATAAATAATACCGAGTGAGAACCAAATTGATCCTAACAATAATGAGTAACTATCTAAGTTAATGAATAACCATAAATCGAGAATTGCGCCGATCAATGGCAATAAAAAGAGTAAAAAGATCTTTTTCATCGAATAATCTTTCTCTTTAAAAAAGAGTACGATCACAGAAACATTTACCATAATAAAAGAGATAAATGCGCCAAAATTGATGAATGAAGCGATTAATCCTAAGCTGAGGAATATCGCTGAGATCGAGATCACTCCGATTAATAAGATATTAAATGTCGGCGTTTTATATTTAGGATGTAATGCGCCGAAAAATTTCTTCGGCAATTGTCCATCACGCCCCATCGCATATAAAATTCGCGAACCACTGGCTTGTGATGAGAGTGCCGAGCCAATAATACTGAGCGCAAAAATCGTCAAGAATATGGCATAAAGCGCATTGCCGCCCACAATTCGAATAATATCTGCAGATGCCGAATCTAAATCGGGGAAAAGAAGATAATTAGGCCATACTTGATAAGCAAAATAAGAGACCGTGATAAAGAGCGTTCCGCCAATAAGTGTAACTAAAAAGATTGCTCGCGGAATCGTTTTTTCAGGGTTCTTCACCTCTTCCGCAAATGCGGTGACTGAATCAAAACCTAAAAATGAAAAACAGAGCAACGATGCGCCGGCAATAATATATTTAAATGGATCTTCCACTGAGAAATTAATAATCGGCGCCATATTTGCGAGTATTCCCGTACCCATTCCACTACGTACAGAGTTAATCGACATCACACAGAAAATTACGGCGAAGAGAATAGATGCAACGACGACGATCAAGTTCGCTGTCACGGCAACCTTTACGCCACGAAGATTGATTAATGTCACCAATATTAAGAGCGACATGATAAAACCCCATTGCGGAATTATTGGGAAAGCATCATGAAAGAAGATGCCAAATAGCATAAAATTCACCATGGGGATAAAGAGGTAATCCATCATAATGGCCCAACCGACTAAGAATCCTGAGCTTGGACTAATCACTTTTTGCACGTAACTATACGCCGATCCCGTCATCGGGAATCGCTTTGCCATCACGCCGTAACTATACGCCGTAAAGAGCATCACGATCATTGCTAAAATATAAGAACCGGCAACCATGCCTTTCGATAAGCTCGATGCAATACCAAAAGTACTAAAAACCGTGGTTAATGCCATAAATGCCAAACCAAATAGCACTACTGACCAGAGTGATAATGATTGTGCTAAATGAGGACTATCCGAATGTGTTGCATCATTCGCCATATTTATTTCTCCATGAAATAGGTATTCTAAAATGCCGGCATAAAACTCACGGCACTTTGCATATTAAACGTGTTTTGAATCTATTTGATCAATTTATTGAATCAATCAGTTTTTCTAAAAAGGATTTACCAATTAGAAGTGTTAAATGCGAAAATCCATATGATTAATCGCCTCATAAAATTCTGGCCGGCGATCTCTAAATACGCCCCAACTGATACGTTTTTTGCCAATTGCTTCCAGATCAAATTCATGAATTATCACGCCTTCTGATTCACGATCCATCTCAGCAACCTTGATTCCTTCTTCATTTGATATGAAGGAAGATCCGTAGAATGTCATCGAAGAATTCTCCGCAGGCTCATCTTCCTGACCAATACGATTTGCAGCAATCACCGGCATAATATTCGCAGCGGCATGTCCGCACATGGTATTTTGCCAATGCGATTTCGAATCATGTTCTAAAATCGGCTCATTGCCAATCGCTGTTGGATAGAAGATCATCTCAGCGCCCATTAACGCTAAAGATCGTGCCGTTTCCGGGAACCATTGATCCCAACAGATTCCTACGCCAATTTTGCCAAATTGCGTTTCAAAAACCTTAAAACCGGTATCTCCCGGCGAAAAATAGAATTTTTCCTGATAACAGTGACCATCCGGAATATGCGTTTTTCGATAGAGATCAATAATTTCACCATCGGCATCAATCATCACTAATGAGTTAAAGAATACATTTCCGGCGCGTTCAAAAAAACTCAATGGCAACACAACATTCAATTCTTTTGCTAACTTTTGAAAGCGGCGAATATGACTACTATCATTCACATCTTGCGCAAGTTCAAAATAATCATAATTCTGAACTTGCATAAAGTATGGCGATTGGAAAAATTCTGGCAATAGCACAATATTGGCACCTTGTGCCGCCGCTTCTCTCACAAGCATTTCTGCTTTTTGTAAATTACTCTCAATGTCCCACGTCATTTTCATCTGGACAGCAGATACCCTAACCTTCATATGGTCAAACCTCCGGCGATTATTTTATCGTTTTATAATTGTTATCTTTTATATATTATTTTTGTTCTAGCTTTATACATACACTTCGTATGTCAATTGACATTACCATTAATTTCAAAATGAAGTCAATTGGCTCAATCAAAAAATCAGTGAGGAGAATTTCATTTTTTAATACCATGATTAATAACTGATATTATTATGGTTTTATTCAATAATCGCTTTATATCGCCACTCAACTTATAGCCATAATTCAATCATCTAAAAGGTGAAAGCAGAGATTTACAGATTTTGATTTAAAAAGAAAACTAGAATTTTACACTGCCTGAAATATCTTTTTTATGGTAAATTTCTACAAAACATCTGCCAAAAATAGATTCCTTTTTCTCAATAAAAGTACAACAAATGAACAATTGTTCGTATAAAGCTCGAATGTT
>DXHP01000019.1 GCA_019113305.1 Candidatus Ignatzschineria merdigallinarum
AATTATAAAAGCTCTTTTTAAATCAAAATGACTATATAAAAAAACCGCTTAGCGTAATTACTAAGCGGTTTTCTCTTTATCATCCTTGATAAATACTATCCTTGTTTCGATTAATCCTGATCGAAAATCTTCAATATTCAGGCTATCCGTAATTTCCCTTCATCCTTGAAGGTTTAATTCACTACCATCTGTTTTCCCTAACAGCTTCCTGAATTTCTCATCATGAGTATGAAGTTGCATCCATTCCCTCATCCTTGAGATAACGCTTCCTTGACGTTATTGGCTTATCATAACCTATTTTACCAACAATACCTAATTTATATTTTCAATAACTTACAATTAAATTCATTTAAAAACATAATAAACTAACAAGTCCGGATTCATTAAATTTTTATCATGCATTTAATCTCTTATTTACCCCTCATTTCAAATTTAAAGATTAAAAGAAAAGCTACTTAGTCATCCTCCAAGTAGCTTTCCATTGCTTCCAAACGATCAATATACATTTCTCATTTTGACGCTCATCCTTGAGCTTAATGCCACTTAATTACCAAACCTCATTACTAATAGATGAGATTTGGTCGTCATTCAAACAGCTATATTTTTACAATTCTAGCAGGAATCCCTTGCCTTACTGCCGCACCAGTAACCCAATCAAGCCATGGTGCAGGAATAGGTCTTGAAGGATCTGAAATGGCTAAATCATTAAGGTTTAAACCACTACCGACATGCGTACTAAAGTCCATCGCTTTCCCATCAACCACATGCGATCTTGCGCCAACATCTCGGCGACCATAACCATGTTCAATTGCTAAAACTCCAGGCTTAACACCATCTAATACCATAATTTGTGCTTCTTGCGCCCCATTTGGCGATTCGATACGCACCATATCACCGTTTTCAATATTAAACTTCTTCGCATCAACATCACTAATCGCCACAAAGTTCGTCGGTTTAATCATTCGAAGTCTTAATGTTGATCCCGATGTACTACTGACAATGTTGGATTTAAATGACGTTAAGGATAAAGGCCATTCCTCTTTCGGGAATCGTTCAAAAACAGAGCTGCCATCTGCAAATCTCGGCGGATGATAAGTCGGCGCCCCGCTATAACGCTCACCATTAGCAAAGTGACGATGAACGCCCACTTTTTCATTCCAAAGTTGCAGCGTTGGCGTCCATTTTTTAACCATCTGATCGCCATCCCAGCCCGTATCGTAATCGGCAAAACGTCCACCTCGCGCAAAAACATAAGCCACCCGCATCTGCTCTTCCGGTTTCAAGACTGATTCAATGGCACCTTTAATACGTTTTACGCCGGTTAACTCAAGCTCTTCACGCGTTGACTCTGGTACAGGAGAACCATCAAACGCCATATTTGCCGCCGCTTTTAGATAAAAATCTTCCGCAGTATTAACAGGGTAATTCTTCCCTTCATAATCTTTAATCGCATTCTCACCAAAACCTGGTAATCCCATCTTTTTAGAAACCGCGATAAAGAAGCTCTCCATCGAAATAGGTTGCCCTGTTGCATCCTTCTCAACGCGCGGTTCTACAATTGGCCATCTCGCTGTAGATGTTTTAAATGGCACTCCCGCCCATGCGCCGCCAAATCCCCAACTTTCAAAGTTGTGAGTATCCGGCACAATATAGTCTGCCATCGCCGTTGTTTCATTAATGAAAGCATCAATTGCGATAAAAAGTGGTAATACTTTAGGATCTGCCAGTTTCTCTAGTAACAATTGTCTGAAACCTGTAATACCATAGACAGGATTCGTCATATTACTAATCCATGCTTTTAATGGATAAGGATCTGCATTCAGTGCCGAGATTAACATCTCTGTTGCTTGTCCACCAGCAAATGGATACCAAGGGCGACTGGCGGGATAAGGATTCTCTCCACGTGCTTTACGCTCTTTATATTCTGTCGATGATTCATAAGGACGCTTCGCACGACCAATCATGATACCTTTCGGTTGCACCATACCGTCAAACTTCGTGAAATCATAACGCGGTCCCGGACCAAAATCGGCATATTTTCCACCATTTACATGCATTCCGCCTGTGTAGTTCATATTCCCGATCAACACATTTAATGCTAACAATGACCACGTATTATAGAATCCGTTACCGCTCATCATGCCGCCGTGGGTAATGATTGCCGCCTTATGTCCATGATTCGTAAACTTATATGCTAAACCTTCAATAGTTGCAACTGGTACACCACAAACATCGCTATATTCTTCAAGTGAAAAACGATCTGCTGAACGCTTTAACATAGTAAAACTTGTCGCCACTTCAACATCAGAACCATCCGCTAATGTCACGCGCCCTTCATGATATAACGTACCACGAAGCGATTGATTGACATCTAATAACTCACCTGTTGCAGCATCAAGCGTTAAAATAGGGCTTTCAGATCTCTCACCCCCTTCGATATCCGCTAAACGCAAGAACTGACCATACAATGGACTCTCTTCTTCAATAATAACTAAATGGGTTGCATTTGAATGGCTCACTGCTTTCGCAGCTGCCATTCCCGCTTTTCCGGGAACCGTTAAGTAATCATTGTTATAACGTTTATTATCGATAATATAACGAATCATCGCCATCGACATTGCTGAGTCTGTTCCCGGTAAAATCGAAATCCATGTATTATTTTGCGTTGCCAACGTATTGGTCATTGGTAAGTTGGGTGCGACCACAGCATAGCTAAAATCAGCCTCTTCTTTTGTTCTTGCGCCGGCTAATAATCGCCCTTGACGCTTAAATGGATTTCCTGATTGTGCCGGCGATGTTCCCATAAAAATCGCAAATTCCACATTCTCAAAATCAGGTTTTGCGTGTGCGTTTTTATCCATATCATCCATGACCGCACCCGATCCTAAACGATAAGCTAACCCGCAATACGCACCATGCGCTGTAAAGTTTCGTGATCCAAATGCGTTATTCGTAAAGCGGCGAACAAATGGTTCACGCCCTTCATTACCGGCATTAGAAACTAACAGCTGATTGGCTTTTACCCCAAACTCAGGATTTTTTGGATCAATTAATGTCTCAAGATCACGAATATCTTTTAAACCTTCCACATGACCTTCCCCAAATAGATCCCCGCCATTCACAACTTCATCAATCAATTGTTCAAAACTGATGCGCTTCCACTGCCCCTCGCCACGTTTACCCACCCGTTTTAACGGCGATAGCACGCGATAAGGACTTGCGACGGATTCTCCCATTTGTGCACCACGGGCGCAGGCGGTTGAGCGATCATAAATTCCACCATCTCCCCCTAATTTGGTCCAAGCTTCCGAAATCGGCATATTGTAGCGATACTGTTTCTCACTCGATAAAGGATGATAAGGGTTTCCGGCAACACGAATGACTTCATTCTTTGCTTTATCAACACGGACACGAATCCCACAAACGGTCCAACAACCAAAGCATTGCGTATTAGACATGGCTTGCTGCGTATTTTGCACCCATTTCCCATCTTCGATTTGGCCTTCAACTTGTAAAGCATTGCCGAAGATCGCATTTTCTGTAGGCTCTGCAGAAGTTCCTTTGATTAATCCGGTCACCATGTTTTTGGCAGTATTACTATAACCCGCCGCAAAAGCCGCTAATCCCCCAGCAGCCGCAACCCCTTTTACCACGTTACGACGTTTACGGCGTGCCGCATCTTCAATTGTTTCTACATCTTCTTGCTCAGGCAATTCATGATCAATATTATCCATCTGAAGATTCTGTTTTTTTAATTTATCATCACTCATATTTTTCTCCCTTTTATCTGTTTCAGCATGTTGTTGATTACGTTGTAATTCATCATTTGAATGATCCATGCGAAACTCCTTTAAAGGTTAACCAGCGATCTTGTAATAAGCTCCAAACCACAATCACTAAGGTGAGCCAAAGACCAAAAGTTGCAAGAATTCCTAAAAAACCACTAAAGCCCCAATCTAAATGATAAGGATTAATCACGACATTATATTTTGGTAAAGTTTGAGATTGCATCAAGATTGCCCAACGAATCGTCCACGCTAAGGAGAGCGAACCCAATGCTAATAACAGATCAATCCAGCGGCAATTAATGCGGCGCATATTGAAATTCACCAAAGTATAGATCATCAATACGAACCAATAGATGAAAAGACTTAAACCAATTGTCCACCAAACCGATCCTTTATTCGGAAGATCTCTAAAGGCAGCGCCTGCCGGCGTATCACTCATTGCCCAGCCCATTAACGTGATAGCGACACCAATTAAGCCTACTAACTGAAAACGACTTAAAATTGCCGTATCATCTTGTCGGCGTGACCATCTTGATGAGAGAGAATTCCACGCTTTCACACACATTGGCACCGCTTGAAATGCCGTAAAGAAAAGTGCCCAAGGAAGCCACGCAGTAAACCAAATAGGTTGGGATTTAAGGACATTCACCTCTTTTCCGGTATAGAGCAGAATCATAAATGCCGTCACTAATAACCCCACAGATGTCCATTCTAACCAAACGCTTGGATTGAGATCTCCCCAATGTAATGCTTTAAACCATTTGTAGGTTCCCGCTTTGGTTGTATTTTCACGCAGTAACAATAGAAACTGAACAATAATAAATACCACAAAAAGTGGCACAAAAATCGCCCCAATCCACATCCATGACCACGGCGCCATTTGGGTATAGAAGTTAAAGAATCGTCCAGGTTGGTGAAGGTCAGCCAACAGAGCGATAGGTCCTACAATGCCAGCAGTAATCCCAAATCCAACCACTAATAACTCAAGCCCTTTTAATTCCCCATGTTTCCACCAACGTAAAATCACCGCAATCAATGATGCCGATGCCGCAATTCCGATAAAAAAGAAATATTGAACCGCCCAAGGTAACCAAGCGATCTCCTGTGGAAGTGTCAGTAATTCACGTATCATAGATTTATCTCCTGCCATAACATCGCTTGTCCATGAACTTGCGATTGGAATGCTTCATCAAGACCAATATAGAAAACTTGCGGCGTTGTGCCTTGCTCTGGTTTTAAGACTTTAATCTCATCTTCAAACTCGATAAGCATCTTGCTAATCACACTATTGGGATCTTTCATATCCCCAATAATTCGTGCGCCGCCGACGCAGGATTCCACACATGCCGGCAATAACCCAGCCTCTAAGCGATGTGCACAGAAGGTACATTTATCTGCCGTTCCCGTCTCTTCATTAATAAAACGCGCTTCATAAGGACACGCTTGAACACAATAAGCACAGCCCACACAGA
Organism: Candidatus Ignatzschineria merdigallinarum; assembly: GCA_019113305.1. Lineage (GTDB taxonomy): Bacteria > Pseudomonadota > Gammaproteobacteria > Cardiobacteriales > Wohlfahrtiimonadaceae > Ignatzschineria > Ignatzschineria merdigallinarum. The sequence goes on from DXHP01000019.1 coordinate 5,261, forward strand.
TTTTACTATCCACCACGACAATTCCATCTTCACGTTGGAAAGTTGCTTGCGTTGGACAAACTGGCACGCAAGGAGGATTATCACAATGGTTACAAAGACGAGGTAATACCACATTCGTCGCTTGATCTTTCTCATAACTAAAGACCTGATATTGACGAACTGTCGTTCTAAACTGCCCTGCTGGCATCTGATTCTCAACCGTACAACTTACCGTACAAGCTTGACAACCAATACAGCGACGAAGATCCACAATCATACCATAACGCTTATTAGGATCCCCTTCTCGGCGCGGTGGAACATGCTTCTCCTCTGCTTTTGCTTGTGAGAGACTTATTACCGCAGCACCGGCTGTTAATGTTCCGAGCTGTTTTAATAGATCTCGACGTGTAATATCCATGACTTCTCCTTTTACGGCTTATTCATCGTTTCTGCACAATCAATAAACCCAACCATAATCATTTCTTGATGCTCTTATCATTCTATGTTTCGGCAAGAGTCTCTATTGTGGTAAACCACATAAGCGGAGATAAATTGATCCAGAACAATAAATATTCATCCCAAAACAGGCATACTCCTCAAAAAAACGGATCATTAAAATAAATCATTGAAAAATGATGACTAATTCTTTGATAGTGACCCTAATAAGGCATTAGAATGATTCCATCAATGAAGAATCAGAAAAGAAAATTA
>DXHP01000212.1 GCA_019113305.1 Candidatus Ignatzschineria merdigallinarum
CTGCCCACAACTCGCAGAGTTAGAACGTGCAGGAATCGTCCATCGCTTAGATAAAGAGACTTCGGGCTTACTCGTCATTGCCAAAAATGCCGAAACTGAAACCGCCCTCATTGAGCAATTTAAAGAACGCACGCCGACGCGTATTTATCATGCACTGGTCATTGGTGAACTGATCGCCGGCAGAACCATTGATGCGCCCATTGGACGTAACCCTTATCGCCGCAAACATATGTGGGTCACAGAAACCGATGAAGATGGCAACAATGAAGGTAAAGAAGCGATTACCCATATCCGTGTTCAAGATCGTTTTAGAGCGCACACGCTGATCGAAGCACGTTTAGAAACGGGAAGAACACATCAAATCCGTGTTCACATGCAACATATTAACTATCCGATTGTCGGCGATAGCGATTATGGCGCTCGATTAAAACTTCCTAAAAAGTTCGGTCAACATGCAGAAAATGTTCTCCGCGGATTTAAACGTCAAGCTCTTCATGCATTTGCCATTGGGATTACCCATCCACGTACCGGCGAAGAACTCTATTTTGAGCATCCTTATCCGAATGATATGGCAACCTTGATTGATGCGATTCGTGAGGAGAGTATTATTTATGAGCAAGATCATTAAAGATAACATTTCTGGTTTAGAAATTATTACGCCCAACTGGCCGTTATCATCACGTATTAAAGCCTTTACGACAACACGTAAAGGTGGTTTTAGTCATGGGGATTTTTCCGGCTTAAACTTTGGTTTAAGTACACCGGATGATCCACGATCTGTGATGGCCAATCGCGATCTGCTCTATCGAACTTTCGATATTCCGCAAAATGATTTCTTTCTGACACAGATTCATTCCAATCTTTGTGTACCGATTAAACCAGAATGGAATCGTGCCGGCGCCGATGCTTCTTATACCGATCAGGTTAATACGCCATCGGTGATTTTAACGGCAGATTGCTTGCCGGTACTGATTGCTAACCGTCGTGAAACAATCGTAACCGGTATTCATGCCGGATGGCGCTCACTGCTAATGGATATTATCGAAAATAGCGTGGCGCAACTACAAGAAGATCCTGATGATTTATTTGTCTGGTTAGGTCCTGCGATTTCTCAAAAAGCTTTTGAAATTGGTGCAGAAATAAAATCCGCATTTAGCTATCGCAATACTTTGTTATCTAATATTCCGGCATCAGAGCAAAATCCTGACAGTTTATTCATCGAATCTAAGAATGCCGGTAAATATTACGCCGATATTTATCAACTGGCGAAACTGCGGTTACAAAACCTCGGAATTCCTCAACATCAAATTTTTGGTGGCGATTTCTGTACGTATAGTAATCCCGAACGATTCTACTCTTATCGTCGAGATGGCATTCAATCTGGACGATTAGCGAGCTTCATCTGGATTCATGAGGATTAGCAGCTTTACCAATCCTCAACATTTACAAGAAGCTTTGCTACAATCACGGCTTTTTCATCCATCCGTCAGACAAAGTACTGCCGAAATTTAAAACGATAAGAAAGTAACCTGAATTTCCCTACAAAATACGCTAAAATGGGGAATTAAAATTATCGACATTTAACCTACGAGATTCACAATCAATATGTCTACTGCACAATATAAAAACTTTTATATTCAAACCCAAGGTTGCCAAATGAATGAGTATGACTCAAAGAAGATGGCAGACTCCTTAAAAGCATTCTGTAACCTTGATCAAACGCAAGAACTTGATTCTGCAGATGTGTTTATTTTAAATACCTGCTCTATCCGCGAAAAAGCGCAAGAAAAAGTGTTCTCAGAATTGGGTCGCTGGCGCAAATTGAAAGAGGAAAATCCTCACATCGTGATCGCAGTTGGTGGCTGTGTCGCCTCACAAGAAGGCGAAGCTATTAAGAAGCGTGCCCCATTTGTCGATATTATCTTCGGACCACAAACCTTACATCGCTTGCCTAAAATGCTCAATGATGTTTGGCAAGGTAATGGTACACAAGTCGATGTCTCATTCCCGGAAATCGAGAAATTTGATCACTTACCAAAACCACGCGCGGAAGGTGTTACGGCATTCGTTTCGATTATGGAAGGTTGTAATAAATATTGCTCATTCTGCATCGTTCCTTATACTCGTGGCGAAGAGATTTCGCGTCCCTTTATTGATGTTATTGGCGAAATTGCGGCATTAGCAGATCAAGGCGTTCGTGAAGTCACTCTCCTTGGGCAAAACGTGAATGATTACCAAGGTGAAATGCCCGATGGAAAAATTGGAGATCTTGCACTCTTAATTGAATATGTTGCTGAAATTGCTGGCATTGAACGTATTCGTTACACGACATCACATCCGATTGCTTTCTCAGATCGTCTAATTGATGCCTATGCTCGCGTGCCAAAACTCGTATCGCATTTACACTTACCAGTACAATCAGGTTCAGATCACATCTTAATGATGATGAAACGCAACCATACAGTTCTCGAATATAAAGCGAAGATCAAAAAACTTCGCGTAATCCGGCCTGATATCTCGATCTCAACAGACTTAATCGTTGGCTTCCCTGGCGAAACGGCTGCAGACTTTGAGGCTACAATGAAACTCGTTGAAGATATTCATTACGATCATTCATTCAGCTTTATCTACTCGCCTCGTCCTGGAACACCGGCGGCAAACTTGCCAGATGATGTCTCAATGGAAGAGAAAAAAGAGCGCTTAGCCCGTTTGCAAGCAAAACTCACTGAGCAAGCAAATGCAATATCGCAAGGAATGGTCGGTACGATCCAACGAATTTTAGTCGATCGCCCTTCCCGTAATAATCCTAAAGAATTATCCGGAAGAACTGAAAATAATCGCGTTGTGAACTTTGAAGCGCCAGCAGAATATATCGGTCACTTCTGCGATGTCCTCATTACAGAAGCACAAGCTTTCTCACTTCGTGGACGACTGGTTCTCGAACAGTAACTGATTTAAAGAGATCAACATTAGTTGATCTCTTCTTGTTTTACCAAAGTGGTAATCACCTAACTACTGAAGCATTAAAGAACCTGATCAATCACTCCATAGATCTACAACTTCAAATCGCTTCAACGGATGATTACACGCCACCAAATCATAGAATTTTTAATTCAAGATATCGTAAAAAGGAATAAATGATGAATATTAACAAAATGATGTTCCAAGTATCGAAAGATGCTCTTGATCAACACGCGACAGACTGCCTCGTTGTAGGTGCTTTTGAAGGTCAATTGAGCGCCGATGCTGAAAGCCTTGATAAAGCGCTCAATGGTAAACTTGCTAAACTTCTTGAAAGTGGTGATATCTCTGGAAAGTCAGGTGAGATTTTATCCCTCATTGATCTCGATGGTATTCAAGCAAAACGTCTCGTAATTGTTGGCCTTGGCGCTAAAGATAAATTCTCTTTAGATGGCGTTCGTAAAGCCGTACTTGCTGTTACAAGAGCGATTAAAGCAACGCCGGCAAAAACAGTGACTTTCTCACTCCTTCAACAGTGCCAAAATAAAGCAAAATCCATTGCCACATTAACACAAGCCGTTGGTGATGTTCTTTACCAATTTGCAGCACCGAAAAAAGAAGCCGTCAAAGCGCTTGATCTCAATAATATTGTGATTTTAGATGCAAACGCAGACCAAGCGGTGATCGATGCTGTGGCTTATGGACAAGCACTCGTTAATGGCATGAGCTTAACAAAAGATCTCGCAAATATGCCGGCAAACATGATGACACCAAAAGATTTAGGTGAAGCGGCACTTGATCTTGCCAAAGAGTTCTCAAATGTCAAAGTGAAAGTCCTTGATAAATCTGATATCAAAGATCTTAAAATGGGCTCGTTCTTAGCAGTTGCTCAAGGCTCTGAAGAGAAACCACGCTTCATTATTCTTGAATACAAACATGATTCTATGAAAGATGAAGCGCCGATCGCACTTGTTGGTAAAGGAGTCACTTTCGATACCGGTGGTATTTCTCTTAAACCAGGTGCATCAATGGATGAGATGAAGTATGACATGGGCGGCGCTGCATCTGTCATCGGTACATTCCGCGCTTTAGCAGAATTGAATATCCCCGCAAATGTTGTGGGTTTAATTCCCGCAACAGAAAACATGCCTTCAGGAGAAGCTGTTAAACCTGGGGATGTTGTCACATCAATGTCAGGTCAAACAATTGAAATCCTCAACACTGATGCAGAAGGTCGCTTAATTCTCTGTGATGCATTAACCTATGCAACGCAATACAAACCAAAAGCAATCGTTGATATTGCGACATTAACAGGCGCAATCATTATCGCACTCGGCCACGATGTTTCTGGTCTTTTCGGTAATAACCAAGCACTCTCAGATAAGATCAAAGCATCAGCTGAAAACACACGCGATCACGTTTGGGAATTCCCAATCTGGAACAATATCTATCAACCAATGCTCGATTCAAACTTTGCCGATATGGGTAATATCAGCACTGGCGGACGTGGCGCTGGCTCAATCACAGCAGCATGTTTCCTTGAACGCTTTGTAGAAGATTATCCATGGGTTCACTTAGACGTAGCAGGAACAGCATGGACATCAGGTAAAGAGAAAGGTTCAACCGCTCGCCCTGTTCCACTTTTACTAGATTTCATTAAAAACTACGAAGCATAACTGCCGGTATAGTTTTCACTTTTTATCCAACCTTTGAGTTGAAACAATTCATTAAAATGAAATAGCGGTAAACTCAAAGGCACATTTTTTAATTTAACTTTTAAGAGTTTCTAATCTCAAGTTCTACTCTCGAAAAGGAGATGTCAAAATGGCAATTCGTGTAGGTATCAATGGTTTTGGCCGTATCGGTCGCTTTGTTTTCCGTGCAGCTTGTGAGCGTAACGACATTGAAGTTGTGGGAATCAACGATTTAATCGATGTTGATTACATGGCTTACATGCTCAAATATGACTCAACACACGGTCGTTTCAACGGCACTGTTGAAGTAAAAGATGGTCATTTAGTGGTAAACGGTAAAACAATCCGTGTCACTGCTGAAAGAGATCCTGCAAACCTTAAATGGGATGAGATCAATGTTGATGTTGTGGTTGAAGGTACAGGTCTTTTCTTAACTGACGAAACTGCACGTAAACATATTACGGCTGGCGCGAAAAAAGTCGTCATGACAGGCCCTTCAAAAGATAAAACACCAATGTTCGTCATCGGCGTTAACGAAAACACGTACAAAGGCGAAGATATCGTTTCAAACGCATCATGTACCACAAACTGCTTAGCACCCATCGCGAAAGTATTAAACGATACTTGGGGCATTGAATCAGGTTTAATGACAACAGTTCATGCAACAACCGCTACACAAAAAACGGTTGATGGTCCTTCAGCAAAAGACTGGAGAGGCGGTCGCGGCGCAGCTCAAAACATCATTCCTTCATCAACAGGTGCAGCAAAAGCAGTTGGCGTTGTAATCCCTGAGTTAAACGGCAAATTAACAGGAATGTCATTCCGCGTTCCAACACCAAACGTATCGGTTGTTGATTTAACAGTAAACCTTAAAAAACCAGCAACTTACGCAGAAATCTGTGCAAAAATGAAAGAGATGTCTGAAGGCGAATTAAAAGGCGTTTTAGGCTATACAGAAGACCAAGTTGTTTCAACAGACTTCTTAGGTGAAATCTGCACATCAGTATTCGATGCAAAAGCAGGTATCGCATTA
>DXHP01000213.1 GCA_019113305.1 Candidatus Ignatzschineria merdigallinarum
CGATGATCATGCTTTAACTGAATGTGATGATTCTCATCCTTCGTTAAAATCCACGTTCTTGAAAGATCATCACCGACAAAGAACGGAATCTTAATCTCTCTGTCGCTACAAGTTTTTACATGCATCACTAAATCGCCGGTAAATTCTGGTCGATCTTGCCCATCTGCTAACTTGCCGGCATATGCATTGCCACAATGGGTTTGCAGCGTTTCCCAAAATTGATTCGAAGCTATCTTATTACTATCAGCCATCGCCATAGAACCCGCTACCAATGAACCTATAATTGCCGTTAATACTGTTCTTTTCATCTAATTCTATCCTCCATAGATTATCTATTGATTCATTTTAAATATCTGAATCATGATTTTTTAAGGATTGGTTTTTAAATGCTGATATTATTTTCAAGCACTTAAATTAATATCCTCTATCGAGTATACCCACAATTCCTAATAGTGCATTTTATCCGGATAACTCCCTTCATTCGATCTTGGTTTTGATCTTGATATATAGCCATTTTGGTATATAAATAGCAGCAATAAACTACTAGCGCGTAATTTAATAAATACCGGAAAATCTTCTCTTCAGTGATGCTTCTGTTTTAAAAAGTTCTTTTAATCAGGCAATGAAATCTGACATAAAAAACCATTTTGCTAACGTCAGCAAAATGGTCTAAAAGAGGTTTAACAATGCTTACTGAAAAAAATTCTTACAACGATTGTTTAATCTCTTCTAATAATTGACACGCTTCTTTAGCATCTAAATAACAGGCCTTTTCAAACCAAAGCTCAGCGGCTTTAGGATCTTTTTCGCCGATTAAACCTTCGGCATAAATTTGACCAACATTCATCGCCGCCAGAACACTCAAATGGTGCTGTCCTGTCATTCCAAAACCATGTTGAAGATGCGCCGCTTTTTTAAGCCATATTAATGCCGTTTCATAATTCTGCTCAACGCCCAAGCCTTCGGCATACATCATTCCGAGATAGAACTCCGCTGCCGGATCTCCTTTTTCTGCAACTTTCTTGAAAATATCTAGCGCCTGCGCATAATCCTGAAATGTCTCATACTTGAGATAAACGCTACCAATAACGCTAGCTGCTGCCGTATCACCGCTATCAGCGGCCTTATTGAGCCAGACGAGCGCTTCCTCCATATTTTTAGGAACACCTTCGCCATATAGATTCATAATCCCCAAATAATAATAGGCTTCCTCTTCCCCATTTTCGGCGGCTTGTAAAAATAGCTGATAAGCTTTTTCATAATCTTCGGCTAATCCACTCTTTTTCGCACTAAAATGATAATGATTCATTGCTTCTAAATAGAAACTAATCGTAAATTCCACAGGCTCAGCATCCATTACAATACCATCTTTGACAATCGTTTGTGGCACTCGATCTTCCGCTGCTCTACGCACATCTTCAGCTTCTTCTAATGCAATTGCCTCGGGCGTTCCAAATGCCGGCAAAATATCAATCTCAAAACGATTATCACAGCTTCTAAATTGCCATTCTGACGGTTTAAAATGCGCCTCTAAACCATCTTTATCTCTCCACCAAAACTCATCATCAAGATTAATACTAGGACCTGATGGCTTTTCAAATAACGCGATAGAGCGCTTTGGGCAAAACATTGTCGGTGTTGTACGATCTTCAACCCAACCACCATACTCGCCATATTTAGAAGAATAATAATGGATTGGTCCAACTTCCTGATCTTCGGCTAATTCCACCAATCCTCTTGTCGCTTCAATTTTTGTTGCTAAAATGCCGGCAATATCAATCGGCTCAGGAAACTGTGCATATCTCAAACCGCTTAAAATCAGCGGATAGCTCTCTTCACCACTGTCACTTGGATCATAGCGATTAATCAACGTTCCTTTCGGAAAGATAAATTCGCCATATTGATGATCATGCTCTAATACAAAATTCTGGCGCATCTTCTGATGACGCTCTTGCTGCGCATATTTAGAATCAGGTTTATTGATTGCTTGCAGCTCCCGCTTTATCGTTAAAAATTCCCACGCAATAAATGATGATATTGCCGTAATAATCAATATAAATAACGTGAAAACCGCAAAAATCTTATGCTGCCAAAAACTCTTCAAAATTGGTAACTGCTCTTTACGCGCCACATAAAAAATCCTCACAACAATCAACAATGTCATGAGGATCAATAAAGGCGTTATCCATAACAGCATCTCAGCAATATAGAGATAAACAAAAACAGCGGGATTAAATGGGATCATCCAACATTCCTTTCGTGATTAAATCGGCAAATGACTCGATAACAAACCGTCAATTTAGCGATATTATCACAAACAATGCCGGCAATAATTCTGTTATTACGGCACAACAGGTCGCCCTGTTCGACGATCTAAACAGCGACGCGTATTCGGCTCCCAATACACATGAAGATTCTCACTCGTCTGACAAGCATAGCTATCATCAATCGCCGCATCTTTCTTATCCCACTCTTTCTCCGCACGCGCATTTTGCTTTTGACGAAGCGTACGAGTATCTTTCCACTGATCTTTCTCCATCTGCGCCCGCTGACGACTTTGCGCACTATCACCAGATTCGATGATGAGCTTTTGCGTGTCGGCGTAAGCGGAGCTGGTGAAAATCGCTACGGTTAATATGAAAGTTGTGGTTAGTAATTTTTTTCTGAATTTTTTGTTCATTCTAGTTTCACTTTTTAACTTATTTAATATCTCAATCATGCAATTAATAATCTAACTAACTTATTAAATAATATGAGACTATCATTTTGTCATCAAGAAACTCAAACTGAAATTTATTAATATCTACTTCAAAATCTTTACTAACAGCGTATCTTTTCAAGTATTTCTTTCTAAATAAAAATAAAGATGTTGCTTCTGCTTTTTCCCAAATATTATCTATAAGCCAAAATTTAATATGATCTGTTATCGGTTTTTTTCCTAATCTCTTCACTAATTCTACAGACAGATACCTCCAGAAATATTCTACAGCTTCTCTGTCCTCAAATACTAAATTAAGATAACTTTTTAAATGTTTTAATATCTGTACAAATTTTTCTTGTGTAGTAAACATATGTTTTACATATAAAGAGAAGTCCATAAAACCAATAGAACTACGATTATCTAATATTTGGGACATTAGAATTAATTCAGCTTCTTCAAAATCTACTAACTTTTCATTTACTAAATAAGTCAATACGCTCCCAATACCAATAGTATTTATTTTAAAACCTGCATCAACCCACAATCTCAATCTGCTATCCAATGAGAAAAGAACTGCATTTTTTTCATGACACAAACGTATAACCGCCTGCTCTTCACTAGAAGACGTTTTCATCGTCATATAGTTTTCTAATAGAGTTGAGTCATCATTTCCATATGAAGGAAAAACATCACAATAGTTTTCAATAAAATTAATAATTTTAGTAAACTTATCAATCAACCAGCCACTATTATGATCATACCTAACTAATTTTCCCTTTTGAGATCCTACAGAGAACTCGCTTATCTGATTTTGTAAGTTATAACGCCAGTTATAAAATGTATCCAAAGTATGGCTAGATACAATAATTTGTGCCTTTAAAACATCTAATACTTTAAAGTCAGAGTATTTTTCTAACTCTAAGAAAGTTAATGAATCAACAACTAAAACTGATTCATCATTAATCCTCAAAGGTATTTGATTAACAACATCATAAAAAACAGGATTTATTTGCAAATCTTCTCTTAGCCCAAAATCATCACTGTACAAAGGGGTTTTTATTTTTTGAGGCCATTCATATATTAGCGCAAAAGCTTTATCTTCCATACCTAGACCTTGAGTCAAGGTATGTAAAGTAAAAGGCCATTGAATGTATGTCTCAAATACTTCATATATCCCTTTCTCTCTTTTTTCACTCATTTCAATAAAAGGATTGATAATTGTATTTTCTATATCGTCCAAACAAACGGACATTAACCTAACATCCTTAGAGAAATTAGGCTTACACATATTATTATTCACTAATTTATTTAATGTTAAATAGATAGATTCGATCGAAATAATCGTATACATATCTTTCTCGCCAAGCTTTTCTACATCAAAAGTATCCCCAATTGATTTACTTAACAATTTTTTAGCAAAACTTTCCTTCGGAGATAAAAAATTTGGATTATCAATAAAAACACCATCAAAATCAATTGTAACTGAATACTCATTTCCCATAGAATCCTTATAGAATACGGTTGTTCCCTCTCTTACGACCATCAGTGGCTTTCTAATGCCTAAGTTCTTATGTTTAATTAAAAGCATTAAATAAGACATCATTACTTCAGAATTAAAAATATTATTTCTTACTACAGGTAAAATTCTATATAATCCTTTTTCTTCAAATCCGTATTTTATTTCCAAGTGAGCAATAGCAAATAACTCGTAATTTTCCCCTTTAATTTTATACGGGAGATTCCTCAAAATTTGTAAAAATTGAGATCTATTGTATTTTTCATATTTTTCTAACTTAATGAGCCATAATTTTGCAGACAATTCGCTACTTTTTTCTTTATTACGAATTATTTCCTCTAATAAATCCCAATCTAAAGACCGCTGTGCTAAAGCTAATGAATTAATTAATAAATACTCATCATCAACAATCTCTTTCAATGATATTTCTGTAAGATATCCTTTTGCTTCCTTAAGTAAATTTAACTCGATAGTTAAAGGGTAAATCTGTGCCCTAATAGATTCTGTTTCAGGCTGTCTTTTTAATAAAAAATAAGCTTCTTCGTATTGTTCCGTTATAGAAAAATAATTTAAAACTCTTGGTAAAAAAATAACATTATTAGGAAGATTCCCTAAAGCTCGATTTGCACCAAGTACAACTCTCTCATATAACTCATTAAGCTCATTGTTTTGATCTTTTAATGGTTTTAATTTAATGACCAAACGATCTAAAATTCTAAAATCTGGATCTATTAATAAAGTTGATGACTCAATATTCTTGATAAATAATTCAGGATTACTCTCTAAATCCTCTAACCAAACAAACAACCAAAATCTATCTAATTCAATTTTGGAATAGTTGTTTGATATATGGGCTTGAATAATTTCAATTAGATCTAAATCTTTAAATTTTATTGATACTTGTGTAATTCTTAAAAGTGTATCTATAGAACAGTTGGAAATTTGTTCCTTTAGCCTTTCTTTTCCTTCAGTAAACAAATCCTGATCTTTAATTTGTATTGCAAGATCAAAATAAACATATAACAATTGGTCATCTAATGTATGAGTTTCATGCTTTACCTCCTCAAGTAAAGCCAATGCATTTGGATATTCTTGGTTTGCTAAATAAACATTAAATAATGTCAGAATTATATTATCTCTAATTACAATATGCTCTATCATCCACAAAGTCTTATGTCGTGGATTAAAGTATGTTTTAACTAATTCACTTGCGAGCCCTAAGTTCTGTTGCTGGATAGAATCTTGTATTCTTAATAATATTACCTCTGATCGTACTTGTTGTTCCTCTGATAAAAGTCTATAGATTTTTTGAAACAGTAAGCTATCTTGCCTCTTATTCGCATCAACTAAATAACGAAGTTTAACCTCATATTTGTTTTGTAAAGATTCTGACAATTGATCAAACTCAGGAATAATGTCAAGACGAACTGCTGACTCAAACTCAAGCTCACCAAGAAAGACTTCATCAGAAGAATCAGGTAAACTTCCTAAAAACTCCTTATATAAATCTATATCGTCATCAGATAAGCTCAACACATGTAATTTAGCAAGAATTACACTATTATCATCAGGATTTAATTGATAGGCTAATTCTATACACTTTTTTGCCTTCTCTCTCTGGAGCAAATACGCATAACTGAACGACAATAGTTTTAATATATTAATTTTTTCAGATTGAGTGAACTCATTACTTTCAATATGCTCATATAATATATCTACTACTGAAGAATAGCGTCCATTCTCAAAATAGGTTTGGGCAACCTCTATAACTTTTTGATGAAATCGATCAATATTTCTATAACGTTTTTTCAACGCATCGTCATGATAAATATGATTTTCAATTTCATTCCAAAATTCTATTGCGACAGTAAATAAACCTTTTTCTAACCGCTCATCCGATAAAGCTTCTGTTTTTTGTATTAAGTCAGCATTTGATGCTAATGAAGTAACTATTATTAAATGGGATATATTAATTTTACCCTGCTCTACACCTTCATCAGCCTTTTTAACTTCATTACAAATACTATCCCCACTCTTATTATCAAAAGATAATTTCTCTACATGTTTACATTGAATCCCAATCCTATTATCTGGTGTATTTAAATCATTTTTTTGTATCAGAAGATCAATTCCATACTGCTTTTGCCCTGATCTTCCATAACTTTTTGGCATCATACAATTAAAAACGGTTCCATAAACATGCTTACACAATGCTTCAAAATCAGCATGATTTTCAGGTTTTAGAATTCGTAATTTATGCATTAGCTCCGCCTTTTCAATAATAGATAAAATCTATGTTAGCTGAAATAATAAGATTAAAGTAATAAAACTCAAAAAAACGATTAAAGGCCGGAAAACAGGAACTTTTCACTCCTATCTTCCGGCCTTTAACCTTGATTACAAAAACATTTTATTCGGGTTAAACATATGCCAGTATTCCTCTTTTTGCAGAGGATTTCGGGGGTTTTTGTTTTCGGTTAAGGTGCCGAAATAAAAGACCCGAACGTGATGTTTCTTGAGCATTTCTAAGATTGCGATCTTCCCTTTTTCTAAGGTTTCTGCGGTAAAGTCATCCCAGATTCCCCAGATCTCCTGAATCTCATTATTAAGAATAAAGCGCTCTAAATGCCGCACATTCTTCTCAAAAATCATGTCATTAAGAGGAATATTATCTTCTGATTCACCCTTTTCAGGGTAGAGGTGAAAAAGAGCCCAACCATCATTACCCAGTTTTTTTCCTGTTTTAATAATGGTATTCACCATTTCACAACTATGACTTTTATCCATTCTTGCCGGCAGCGCCGTTAAAGCTACCAGCGGTCTTTCGCCGGATTTGCCAATGAGATAACAGAGATTTTGATCGTGCTTAGGTAATAAAAGATCTGGCAATTGCCCTTCTGGGTATTCCACAATATTTGCTGTGCTGTCCACTATAAAACTCCTATAGTTGGCACAGTTTTTAAGTTATTTCTTCATCAATTTTGCTAAATCGGCAAATGGATTATAAGTCGCATCGACTGGCTTTCCATCCGTATTTTGCGTGCCATGATTGTAGGCTTCTTCTAAGCGCTGATGCTCATTATCATGGCAATAAAGACAGAGCAGCTCCCAGTTACTTCCATCTGATGGATTATTATCATGATCATGATCTTTATGATGAACCGTTAGCTCGCGCAGATTGCGATGATCAAATTCACGCTGACAACGTCCACAAATCCATGGATACATTTTCAATGCTTGTTCACGGTAACCCATTTCACGCTTGCGGCGATTTTGATGAGTTTCTGCAATAATTTGATCTAAACGAGATGTGGTTTGCGCCATAAATATCCCCTACTTTAAAGTCAAAAAGAGCCAAAGAACTTTATCATACGCTGATTCAACAAGATTAATGAAGTAATATCTTAAAACGCCCGCCACATTCCCAATGATTGGGGCGCTTTAACTGATACCAAACTGCTATAAAACGATACTCAATATCGATATTTAATACGATTGACTTACGCCAATTTCCAATCTTTTGCTTTCTCACGCTCTTGCCAAAATCTTGCATAAATTCCAGACTTTGCGATGAGCGCTTCATGTGTTCCTTCTTCTGAGATTTCTCCTTGATCTAGAACGATAATTTTATCCGCCATCTGAATCGTTGATAATTGATGCGCGATAACGACTAAAGTTCTTGTGCCACGTAATTTTGCTAAAGTTTCCGCAATAATGGCTTGATTCTCGGCATCTAATGCCGCTGTTGCTTCATCCACGAGTAAAATATTGGCATCTTTCAACAAGGCTCTGGCGATCGAAATTCGTTGACGTTCTCCACCAGAAAGTCTAGCGCCACCTTCTCCCACCAATGTTTCTAGCCCTTTTGGTAAACGTTCCACCATTTCACGAATGCCGGCATCATCTAATACTTTTTCAAAGGCTTCTGTGGAAGCTTTTGGATTTCCCATCATAATGTTGTCGCGAATCGAACCTTGAAAGAGAAAGCTACTTTGGAAGATTTGACTAACTTGCGTAGCAAGAACTTTTTCACTCATATCTCTCACATCGACACCGCCGATATAAAGCGATCCTTTCGTTACATCAAAGAAACGGGAGATTAAACGCACTAATGTTGTTTTTCCTGATCCTGATGCGCCGACTAATGCCACCATATCGCCTTCTGGAATTACAAGATTAAGATTCGATAACACTTCTTTACTATCCATACTGTAAGAAAATGAGAGGTTTTCTAACTCAATCACATGCCCTTTTGGCGAATCAGAAACTTTCGGCATCGGCAACGGTTTTTCAGAAAAGATCTTACTGACAGCTTGTAAATGTCCATTACCATTACGAATCGCTTCGCCATAATTGGCAACATCTTGTAGCGGATCAATAAATCGATTGATCAAAATCAGCGCAATCACCACCGAGATCGTTTCTGCCGGCGTCACTCCTAACTGCAATAGATCATTCAACCACATTACCGCAACGCCGAAGAGCACCGCAAAAAGCGTTTGCACAACCCAACTTCCTAAAATAATCGATAGCGTTGTGACAATAATGAGTTTCGTTGCCGACTTTTTCTGAGTACCAATCGCTTGCTCTAAAAATCGTGAGCTACTGCCATCACTGCTAAATGCGCGTAATACGGATTGTGCTTGTGCAAATTCAACAATTCTTTCGCTCGTTTGTGCTGTGCTGTGATTAAACTCTGCATCGGCTTTGTCACCCAGTTTTGCAGCAATCAATAACACGCCCACAACAATCGGAACGCCGACCAATGCAATAAGTCCTAGCATTGGATTGAGGAAAAAGAGCGCTACAATCAATACTAACTGTGCGACAGATCCACTAATAATGGGTGTAAAGAGATGTGCCGGCAATTGCGCCACTTCCATAATCCCTTTTGAGATCACATGACTGAGCCGCGCATTATTGTCCGGCGTAAACCAACCGACTGGCAACGTTGCCACATGATCGCCAATCCGATGACGCGCATTACGCAATAATCCTTCTCCCATTCGAATGCCGGATTCATCGGTGATTTGACGCAACTTCAATGATAAAAAGCCCCCCACAATAAGGGGTACAAACCAAAATACGGCACTTTTAACATTCCCTTGTAATAAGTAACTGATCACAGGAATGAAGAAAGTCATCGTTAAGCCACTTAAAATGCCATAAATAATTGCTTTGCGTAGGTATTTCACCCATAAGTCAGAATCATGTCCTAATAGTTGTTTAAAAGTTTTAAACATCTTATTTCTCCTCTGAATATCGCGATTGAGATGAATCCTGCGCATCATAACCGCCTAATTGCCAAAGCTGCGCATATCTTCCTTTAGCCGCTAATAAGTTTGCATGCTCGCCGGATTCCACAATGTGACCATCTTCCATCACAATAATATTGTCGGCATTCATAATCGTATCAAGTCGATGTGCAATCACTAATAAGGTTCGTCCTTTGGCAAATCGAGATAACGCTTCTTGAATAACAGCTTCACTCTCAGCATCTACGGCTGCCGTTGCTTCATCTAATACTAAAATCGGTGGATCTAATAACATGGCGCGCGCAATACTAATCCGCTGCAACTCACCGCCAGATAACTGTGCGTCTTCTCCTACAATCGAATCATATCCTCGAGGAAGTGCCATAATACGCTCATGGATATTGGCTTCTATCGCCACTTTTTCGATCTCCGCATCCGTTGCATGAGCTTTGCCAAGCGCAATATTATCGCGAATCGATGCATGAATTAAACGCACTTCTTGCAGGACAAATCCGACACGTTGATAAAGTTCATGAGAAGGATATTCTTTGAGATCAATGCCGCCAAGCGTGATATTACCACTCTCAGGATCAAAGAATCGCAGAGCTAATCTTGCTAAAGTAGACTTACCCGCACCTGATGCACCCACAACCGCTGTAACGCTGTCTGCTTTTAAGGTGAAGCTCATCTGATCCACCACGCGATTGCCGGCATTATAACCATACGTCACATTATGAAAAACAAGCTCATTATTCTTTGGAGTTTCCTGCAAGAGTTCAGGTTGCGTTAAGAGCGGCGTATTCATCAATTGATGTAAACGCTCGGCAGATCCTGCAGCATTACGTAAACCATGCGTGATAAAGGTAATCATTAAGATCGGGGCACAAATTCCCGGCGCGACTAACGCAAAAGGAACCACATCAAAAGGCGCAATCCAATTGAGCTCTACAAATAAAATGCCAAACGCTAAGATAATTCCTAAAACCGTCACAGGACTAACAATCGAGTTTGCCGTTGCTACACCTTTTGAAACAGCACTAGTGAGCTTTAAAAATGCGAGCGCAAAATCATCAACAGCGTCACGAAATCCTCGATGCACTTCGCCAGAACCGAAGGTTTTCACCACCGGAATACCGCCGACAAATTCCACCACAGCATTATCAATTTTCCCCATTCCCACGAAGAAATCATCCATGAATTCACCGCCAGCTTTGAAGGCTTTACCATACAACATAAAGAAAGCGATAAAAGGAAGAAACGTGATGAGTGCCATTTTCCAATTCATCATAAAGAGATAAATTGCCGAGATCACAATGACGCCAAAAGCACGTGCAATCGTCGTAAAAAAGTGTGCGGTTAAATCATGAAGCATCGCCACATCATCTTGCATCGCTCGCTTTACATCGCCGGAAGCACGATTTGTAAACCAGCCTAACGGCACTAATGATAAACGCTTAATCGTGGATAATCTCAGATGATGTGTTAAATCATTATCGGCAGCATGAATATAATATTCTGCGAAGGTATTCATCACAAGCCCGACAAAGAGCGAGATTAAACTGATGGTGACCGCGGTAGTAATCTGCCCAGTACCTGCTTCACCAAAAGCAACCTGCGCAATATAAACAATGCCGCCTAATGGGACGAACATCAAGATTGTCCCAATCATGGCTAAGATTGATGAGACAATAATTTGTCCCTTAATGGGTTTGAGAACACGCTTTAGCGCACTCTCTTCTTTCTGTGCAGATGCGGGATTTTCAGCACTATTATTCATACTCATAAAAACCTCCTGACGGAATGTGAAATGGTTGCTGATGTTCCATCTCTCGTCTTTCCGTAATAAAACGTTTCGGTGAAACGCCTACGATCTTGCGGAACATCGTAATGAAACTACTGGTACTTTCGTAACCTAAGTTTTCCGTAATCTCTTGTAAAGATCGATCTTCTGCAAGCATAAATACCGCATGAACCACATGTAATTGTCGGCGCCATTGATTCACGCTCATCCCTGTTTCTTCAGAGAAAAGACGAGACATATTGCGCTCACTCATGTTGATGGATTTCGCCCATGTTTTTAAGGTTTCCCGTTGTCCGGGACTTTTAATAATTTGATCCGTCAGTTTCTTGAGCCTAGAATCTGTCGGCAACGGCAAGTTGAGCTGTCCTAATGGCGCAACATGCAGCTCATCTAATAACACATCAATTAAGCGACCTTCACTACCAGCTTCATCATAAAGCTCGGGGAATGTGGCAACCTTTTGTAAAATCTCTCGCAGTAGCGCCGAAATACTCATCGTTGAGCAATCTACGGGAAGCCCCTCACAAGATTCAGGATCAATAAATAAGACTAAACCCTTAGAGTTTTCACTAATGATCGAGCGATGTTCAACGCCCGGCGGAATCCAGACAGCGCCTTGAAATGGCACATTCCAAATACCATCTTTCGCTTCTAAACTCGCCACACCTTGTTCGACAAAAATCAATTGCCCTTTCTCATGAGAATGATACGCAAGCTCCCAATTTTCACTGATCAATCCCACGCCCATCGCAAATACTCGACGATCGATTTGATCGGGATATTCTGGCGAGATATTAAAATGATTGATAAACATAACTAAGTTCCACTTTTACTATTTAAGAGCGCATGCGCACGACGGTAACCCTCTTCAACCGAAGAAACGACCACAAGCGGATAGCCCCAGAATTTCTCAAAAATGACCGAAAACTCTTCCATTTCCAAAACCTTTACAGGATCAGATTCCACGTAATAATGAATCATGATCGACTCGGCAATCTGCTCTTTACGAGCTTTTGCCCATAATCCGGCTTCGTGACGATCTTCCTTACTCTGCGCTTCATCTTTTTCAGATCGCTCACCACGACCAATAATGACAAAAGGTGTTTTTCGAGCAAAAAGCTCATCTAAACTTGCCAATATCTCTCTAAAATCAGTCTGATAAGGCACGCTGTAATCCATTTTGACGATCGGAAATTCGGTCGTATCTATTTGCATCTCATCCTCCAAAATAAATACCATTTGAGAATGATTATTATATACAAATAAAATCGGCTGTGTTTTGATGGGCGGACAAATAATTTCGAAATTGAGCCAAAATCATGCCGGATTTCCCAACTTAATCCCTCAAACGATTACCGCTGATTGCTCATTGAGTGATTGGCTCTTTTTTGTATACGATTAAGGCGCTGTTTATTACCGTTTACGAAATTAGTAGCATTTTTCCGATAAATAAAACCGTCTTACAAACCATATTCGTATAATATCTAGTCAGTTAAAATGATTATATTTATTCGCTGTTTCACTCATTAGAAACAGAGCGGCATCAAGGAAATCTCTTATGCGTACGATCAAAAAAATGTTTGGGATAAGCTTGCTCTCTTGCCTATTTCACACAAGTTGGGCGAGTGGTCATTTTCAATTTATGATTGATGAAGACAGAGTCTATTGCGTGCTCTATTCTCAAGAGAAACATTTCAAAATTGCCGATGCTAAAACCTTTACGCTGGTAGGAAGTTTTGATAGCAAATATGGTCGGACGGATCGTTTTGCAAAGGATCGATATCATGTTTACGATGGTTGCCGGAAAATAGCAGGAATTTCCCCAAAAGAGTTCGATATTCTTGAAGGTTGGGATTTCGTGACGGCAAATCATCAAGTTTATTATACAAATGGCGATCACGGAAAATGGATATTATTAACAGGATTGAGCCCAGAACAAACAACATTTGAAGCAGTCGTTCTAACAAATGCTGCTTATTCATCAGCGCAAATTATCAAAGATCATCAATATGTTTTCTATCAACATGCACCAAATCGAGATCCTTTAATTGTTCCCAAAGCCGATCCTGCAACTTTTGAAGTCTTAAATCAGTATTATGCAAAAAATAAAAACCAGATCTATTATCTCTCTCAAGAGAGTTTTAAGGAGCGTTTTATTCCCCTACCACAAGCAGATGTTATGAGTTTTCAGCTATCTGACGAGTCTCATCATCAACATATTGCGACTGACAAAAACTGGCGATATCGCTATACCATGACGACTCATAAGATAGAAATAACGCCTTTAGATGCCGCTATTAATTATGCGAGATAATCTACCCTCATCTAATCAACCGCTCGCACTTCAATCTGAATTTGATCGCTATTGCCGTGATTATCAATCACGCTGATTCGATGAATACCGGCATGGATCGTTACCATATCAAGCTCTGGCACTGACAATAATCGTCCATCTAAATACCAACGAAATGGTGGTTTTCCTTGTGCGCTTAAAGGGATTTTATACGCCGATTTAAAGATGATGCTTTCATTGGCAAGCGTCACAATCTTGATCCCATGAATTGCCGGAGAATTTGAATCTAACGGTGCTGAAGGTGCTTGTAATCCTTCTTGATCTATTTTCCGCTGATGCGCTTGATTTAGATAATCCTGACGACTGATACGGGGAGATTGATGCCCATTTTTTGCCAAGAAGTCGCCCGCTAATAACTTTGGCCAACCTTCGTGTGGCGATTCTCCTTTCGCATCATAGAGCGTTCGCGGCACATTACCGGCAATCGTATCAATTTGAAAGGTTTCCAA
>DXHP01000214.1 GCA_019113305.1 Candidatus Ignatzschineria merdigallinarum
TTGACTATGTGAATTTCAAAGGCGAAGGCATTAATGTAACAGAGCGTTACAACAATCAAGGCTGGGGTTTAATGCAGGTTTTAGAAAACATGGATTTAACCTTTGCCGGCAATAGTAAGGCAGAGATAGATACCGCAATTTTAGCAAGCTTTCGCCGTTCGGCCACACAAGTATTAACCGATCGTGTCAACAATGCAGATCCGGCAAAAGGGGAATCTCGCTGGTTACCGGGATGGAAAAATCGCATTGAAACCTATCGCCCTTAAAGATTCTATTTAAAAGTCGATGCATGGCTGGAGAGAATGGTTGCAGGCTTTTTAGCAATCCCGTGCCAGCAGTTATGAAAGCGCTTTTTAAACCAAAATGGCTATAATTATCAAATGATGATTCGAATAAAACAGTAAAATGAGAGAAAAGAAAAAGGCTGAACCTGCAATAAGTTCAGCCTTTTTAAGTTTATCAATCCGATGCAATATCGAATTAATCGTATTTAAATGATCTCACCAATTAAGCATCTGCTTTTTCGTTAGCCGCAACTTGCGCTTGACGCTCAGCATATACTGCTTCGAAGTTGATTGGTGAAAGAATCACTGGCGGGAAACCTGCACCTGAAACAAGACTATCAAGCGACTGACGAACATACGGATAAAGAATATTCGGGCAGTAACCACCTTTGATCGCTGCTAACTGCTCTTCTGGGAAGTTCACCAATTGGAAAAGACCTGCTTGCTCAACTTCAGCAACAAAAAGAACTTTCTCTTCAAGTTTTGCGGTAACAGTCACTTTTAATGCAACTTCATGAATGCCTTCTTCAATCACGCGCTCTTCATTGCTTAATTGAATTTGGATCTCAGGATTAGCCGCCGCTTTAAATGCTTCTGGTGCATTTGGTGATTCTAAAGAAACATTTTTAGTATAGATTCTTAAAATATCAAATGTCGCTTGGTTTTCTTGGCTCATTACGATTTACCTTTTTTAATATAAATAATCAGTTATTGTGGAAGCTTACCTGAAAGATAATCATCAAGCTGATTTCTCTTATCAAGCATCATCAAGTCATCACAACCACCTACATGGAAATCACCAATATAGATCTGTGGCACCGTATTTCTTCCTGAACGGGTTTGACACTCTTCCCAAAGTTTCGGATCGCTATCAACATCAATTTTGATAGGCTCAACACCATGACGTGCAAGGATTTCAAATGCGCGACGGCAATAACCACATGTTGCTTTAAAATACACTTCTACTTTTTTCATACGTTAACTCCTTAATCTTTAGAGAGAGGTAAGTTCGCTTCCTGCCAACCAACAATACCACCCACAAGTACGTTTAAAGGCGCATTAGGATGCATCTTACGAAGCTTAATACATGCTTCATTCGCACGCGGATCAGTATCGCTATATACAATAATCTGTTTACTTTCAAATTGCGCCAAGCTTTCAAGTCGTTTCTCAAGCTCTGCCGCTGGAATATTCACGGCATTTGGAATATGCAATTTTTTAAAATCTTTTTTACTTCTAATGTCGATAAATACGGCATTATCATCGTTATATTCACGGAGGGCATCTGTCACGCTCATACGGTATTTCTTTCCTCTTGCCGAATTAATTTCGTTCGCAATTAAAAGCGTTACGACAACAACAAATGCCGCCACAAACATCCAATTCTGTTGGATAAAAGGCATAATAGAATTCATATAGTTACTCTTATTTTCATTATTTTTTCATTTTCGCTCGTGACGAATCATCACGCAACCATCGGATATCTTACGCTATTTTCAGCATAAATGATACACATCTTGGTCAACTCGCACTTTCTGATAACATCAGAAATGGATCGATCTGGAATATATGGCGACTTAACTTTCCATTTTCAAGTTTTAAATAGTCTCCTTTTTTATCCCAATCACTGAGAACATAACGCTCATAGTGATCTAAGTGCCGGTGATGGCCTGCACGATGCGTATGTCCGTGAATAATTTTTTGCACCTTTTGTGCTTGAAAATATTGGTCAACGTAACTCGGCGTGACATCCACAATCGATCTTTTGGGGGAATTCTGGCTTTTCATGCGAATCTTCTCCGCCAACTTTAAGCGATAACGTCGAGGGAGGCGTTTCAAAAGCGCCAATATGAAAGGATGACGAATCCATTTTTTATAACGTTGATAATCAACATCCTCAATGCACAGCTCATCGCCATGAATCAGAAGAATTTGTTCATGATCGATCTTCAACGACTCTCCTACGAGCTTCATACCCGCTCGCTCGGCATAAGCTTTTCCAAGCACAAAATCACGATTGCCGGGAATAAAAAAGATCTCTACCTCTTTCTCTGATAATGCTGATAGAGCCATCGCAACGGAACGAGTGAGCGCGGTTTCAATATCATCGCCGGCCCAGAAATCAAATAGATCACCCAAAATATAGAGGCGATCTGCTGTCGGCGCTATTGTTTCGATAAAAGCAAAGAAAGCCGTAACGATATCGTTACGACTTTCACTTAAATGGATATCGCTAATAAAGAGCGAAACCGTCTGATCTTTCATCCGCAGATTACTCGCCGATCACTTCAACGCGTTCGATCAAGATATCTTCTACTGGTACATCACCATGACCACGGCGAGATGTCGTTTCAACTTTCGCCATTGCATCAATCACATCCATGCCTTCAGTCACTTGACCAAATACGGCATAACCCCAACCTTGTGGTGTTTGTGATTTATGATCTAAGAAACCATTATCAACCAAGTTCACAAAGAATTGTGAAGTTGCTGAATGCGGATCCATCGTACGCGCCATTGCGACTGAACCACGAACATTCTTTAAACCATTGTCCGCTTCATTTTTAATCGGCGCACGATGACCTTCACGTTTATCAACCATTCCTGGCTCTAAACCACCACCTTGTGCCATGAAACCTGGAATAATACGGTGGAACAATGTTCCTTCAAAATAACCATCTTTTGCATATTGCAAAAAGTTTGCAGCCGTTTCAGGTGCTTTCTCATGATCTAAAGTAATCGTAAATTCGCCAACATTCGTGTGGAACTTAAGCATCTGTCTATAACCTCATTGCTAAATTGATAATGATGCTTCATTACCAATATCAAAATTAAATAAATCGACACGCTCTCATAAATCTTCCTCGTTTGAAAGATTCCATTAAGTCGTGTCGACTTTTACTTTCTACTATTCTGGAAGAACTTTATGAAGATTGTAATCAAATTGTGATTCGATCTCGATAATTTTACCATCTTTATCTGCTGGGAAAAGAACATTCTCACCAACAAAGTAACGCACCGCACCATCAGGTCCGCCTTCTGTGCCATCAAGCGTGACAACTTGCCCTGCATTGTTCCACGTGAAACTTCCTTCTTCATCAAAGGTTTGATCGCCATCACGTGTCTCTAAATAAGTCTGTTTGTAAAGATAGTGACCATTATCTTCCAACGTTAATTCCACATTAATGCCGCTGCAATCTGCGCAAGGTAACTGCCCTTTATAAATTCCCGCCCAATCAAGAGAGTTCTCTGAAGTATGCTCATCCACAAATTCTGCTTGCGTATTTTTTTCAATCACTTCCGGTGTCACAACCTCTTCTTTCTTCGTATCATTACATGCCGCTAATAGTAGAGATGCGCCTAACACTAATACTAATTTCTTTTTCATATGGATCTCTTCATTGATTACTGATTTATATTTGCTTGATAATCACCGAGTTTCGGTATTACCTAATATCATAAATTTCATGTTCAATACTAATTAAATAACACTCAACATTCGATATTGACTATGGCTTTTCAATAAACTTCATACTTTCAATCACAATCGGTTCTACCGGAACATCGCCATGCATCCCGCGAT
>DXHP01000215.1 GCA_019113305.1 Candidatus Ignatzschineria merdigallinarum
GTTGACGCAATAATTGATTCACTTGTAACCATACAAAATCTGTCGAATGTCCGGTATTAATCCAGCGACGGCCATTTTCAGACTCAATAATCGTAATGCCTTCTGATGCATTCATTGGCAACACTTTTTGTGCAACTTGTTTTTGATGCTGACGATACTCTTTAAGCGTCGTCGTTGCCTGTACATCAGTCTCTGTCTTTTTCACCAAGCTAGGCGGATACTCAAGAGGGTTCACTTGCGATGATTTTAAATAACGCAAGCTATCTCTCGATTGCACATTTTGAGTAGAGCAACCGCTAATAACTAAGCCAGATAGCAATACCGCAAACGCTATTTTTTTTGTATACATGGACTAACCTTTACTGAATAAAATTCTTGTCATTGTACGAGCGATTCAAGCAATCACCAAATTCTTTTCCCGTGAATTATAACTGAAAAATCATTTAATTGCTTTTTTTCTACTCGATTTCATTGCAGAGAAATAATTATTTAGAGCAACCCAGCGTTCTTCATCGCTTCACGTACAGTCAAATGATACTGTTTATCAAGTGGAACTAATGGTAAACGAATTCCTGCATGAATTTTTTTCATTTCTTGCAAGACCCATTTCACTGGGATTGGATTAGCTTCTAAAAAGAGCACATGATGTAGCTCTTTAATTTTCTCGTTAATTTCATAAGCACGAGCCTCATCGCCCGCAAGTGCTGCTTGAATCATCTCATGCATTTGAAGTGGCACGATATTAGCAGTCACTGAAATAACACCCTTAGCGCCTGCTAATACACATTTTGCAGCGATCCCATCTTCACCAGTTAAGATATCCATCTTATCACCCACTCGGCGAACTAATTGCTCGACACGCTCAAATGTACTCGCTTCCTTAATCGCTACGATATTTTTAAAATCCGCTAAACGCTCAACCGTATCTGGCAAAATGTCTGAAGCAGTTCTACCTGGAACGTTATAGAGAATTTGTGGAATATCCACCGTTTCAGCAATTAACTTAAAGTGTTGATAAAGTCCTTCTTGCGGTGGTTTGTTGTAATATGGCGCAACTAAAAGACACGCATCGGCACCATCTTCCGCTGCCCAATGCGTTAATCTGACAGCTTCTTCTGTAGAATTACCTCCCGTTCCGGCAATCACTGGTACGCGTCCGCCAACGTATTGCACGACCTTCTTCACCACTTCACGATGCTCTTCAAAGTTTACTGTCGCAGATTCACCTGTTGTACCCATCGCAACAATAGCATCTGTCTTATTCTCAATATGAAATTCTACTAACTTTTCAAACGTATCAAAATCAATACGTCCATCTGGAAACATCGGGGTTACGATCGCAACAATACTACCACCAAACATAAACTTCTCTCCTTGCATAATTCTTTTTTTAATGCCACATTTTTCTTAAGATACGCTTCATAAAAAAGGTTCTTAAAAATGCACATCTATTTGAGTATCACAGATACTGGAGCATGATCTGAGGGTCGCTCCATTGCCCTATAATTTAAATGAACAGAAGATGAGATAAAACGACGGCTCAACACTCTTGATAATAATAGATGATCAATGCGAATACCACTGTTTTTCTCAAATCCGCCTTGACGATAATCCCACCAAGTAAAAATACCCTTTGGTTGCGCCTCAATTCGAAGCCCATCTACTAATCCTAACTTCAGAAGATCCGCAAATGCTACTCGTTCTTGATCCGTACAGAGGATCTTTCCCTTCCATGTTTCTGGATTGTGCACATCATCATCATTTGGCGCAATATTATAATCACCAATCACTATCACCTCAGGATATAGACTTAATATGTCTTGAATATATGCTGTAAAGGCTTTTAACCATGATAACTTGTATTCATACTTCTCAGAATCTGGACTCTGACCATTTGGCACATAGGCATTCACAACCCGAACACCATTTATAGTGCCGGCAATGACCCGCTTTTCTTCATCTTCAAATCCTGGGATATCCAAGACAACATCCTCAATCTCTTTCGTTGATAATAATGCAACTCCATTATAAGTAGGTTGCCCATTCACCGCAGAATGAAAACCTAGAGCTTCAATCTCCTCTACAGGATATTTATCATTACTACATTTTAATTCCTGCAACCCGATCACAGTAGGCGCTTCTTTCTCTAATAATTCAAGTAGATGTGGCAAACGAACATTTACAGAGTTCACGTTCCAAGTGGTTATTTTCATAGCTATTTCTATATCTTTTATCAACGTTTCAATATCTTAATTACTCTATTCTACGTAACTCTACTAAAAATCGAAAGCACCTAAAGAAATTCACACAATTTTCGATAAAAAGTGGAATACTATTTATTAAGCTATCTTCTTAAAAATTAGTGTAGAATATCCGATTTACGATACGAAAATTTTAAGGAGTGAGCATGCCTGCTGATAGTATTCGTTCCATTTTAAATCTCATTGAAGAACATGGAATTTTATTTATCGATCTTCGTCTAACAGACATGATCGGACAAGAACACCACTTTACTATCCCAGCACGACAGGCAAATGAACAGCTTTTCACTCAAGGAAAATTTTTCGACGGCTCTAGTTTTAAAGGTTGGAAACAGACCGAATGTTCAGACATGGTTTTAATGCCAAATCCAGACAGCGCATTCATTGATCCGCTCGCAAAATATCCAACACTTGTTTTAGTATGTGATGTGGTTGAGCCTGACACAATGGATTACTACGTTCGCGACCCTCGTGCATTAGCAAAAAGAGCTGAGGAGTATCTCAAACAAACTCAAATTGCAGATACGGCATTTTTTGGTCCAGAAAATGAATTCTTCATTTTTGATAAGGTGCGTTATAGCAACAATCCAAATCACATGAGTTATGAGTTAAACTCAAGCACTTGCTATTGGGATTCACAAAACCCAGAATCTGCTTCGGGTCACTTTGCTGAAAAACAAGGGGGTTACTCACCATTACAACCTGTTGATAAACTGCATGATATCCGTAACGAAATCGTTCTCAACGTTGAAAAAACAGGTCTTGATGTTGAAATTCATCATCGCGAAGTAGCTTCTGCAGGACAATGTGAGATCGGCGTCAAGTTTAATACACTTCTTGCCAAATCAGACGAAGTGCAACGTCTTAAATACATCATTAAAAATACAGTTGATCAACTTGGTAAAAGCGCAACCTTTTTACCAAAACCTTACTTTGGTGAAAGCGGATCAGGAATGCACGTGCACATCTCACTGTTTAAAGAGGGTAGCAATATTTTCTGTGGTGAAGAATATAGTAACCTTTCAGAAACAGCGCTCTACTTTATTGGGGGAATCATTAAACATGCTCGCGCGCTAAATGCTTTCACAAATGCATCAACTAATAGTTACAAACGCCTTATTCCACATTATGAAGCACCAGTACTTTTAGCGTACTCTGCTAAAAACCGTACCGCATCTATTCGTATTCCCTATATTGCTAATGAAAATGCCCGCAGAATTGAAATTCGCTTCCCTGATGCGACTGCCAATCCTTACTTCGCATTCTCTGCGCTCTTAATGGCAGGCTTAGATGGTATTGAAAACAAAATTCATCCAGGCCCGGCATTTGATGAGAATCTCTATGATCTTTCAAGCGATCTCCTTAAAGCGATTCCAAAAGTTTGCAGAACTTTAGATGAAGCGCTTGAGGCTTTAGATCAAGATCGTGAGTTCTTACTCAAAGGCGATGTATTTAATGATAGCGTCATCGATGCTTACATTAAGCTCAAACAACAAGAAATCAATCAAGTTGCTGAAACGCCGCATCCCATGGAATACAAACTCTATTACTCCATCTAACATGATCGATTAAGCAATAAAAATACTTACCAAACAATAAAGCCCCGAGCTACCAATATCGCTCGGGGCTTTATTATTCAATTCGCTCAAATAGATCAAGGATTTTTCTTCTCTTCTTTAACAATGTTTTGATACACTTCTTCTCTAAAGACAGCAACATCATTAGGGGCATCAATCCCCACTCTTACTTGATTACCCTTAAACTCTAAAATTGTTATGGTGATATTATCATTGATCATTAGCCTTTCACCGGGCTTTCTCGTTAATATTAACAAAGCAACTCCCCTCATCCTTTTATAAAACACAATAACATTCTGATATTACATCAGAATCAGCATATGATCATAATCTCAAGAAAAGAAACAGTCAATATAATTGATTGACGACCAATAAAATAAAAGCTCTTTATTTGAGCTATGTTAATAATTAATTGTTAACTATTAATTATTAACAAAATAAAAAGTTAATTTAAGATTTACAGCTCCGTAGTGCCGTACGTTTCAAGGATTGCTCTCTTCGCCACTGATCAATTTTTTTATGATCTCCCGAAAAAAGAACCTCCGGCACCATCAGACCATTAATTTCTCTTGGCCTTGTATAATGCGGATGATCCAGCAAATCTCCCTCACTAAAGGAATCATTTAAATGCGACGCTTCATTAGATATCGCATCTGGCAATAGACGAACGATAGAATCAATCACGACCGCCGCCGCCAATTCCCCGCCTGACAACACATAATCTCCGATAGACAACTCAAGATCTATCTCATGATCAATGATTCGCTGATCAACCCCTTCATAGCGGCCACAGAGAATGACTATATGCTTTTTTTCCGTCAAAGCCCGCGCTCTCACTTGCTTTAGAACCTCACCTTGAGGTGACATATAAATTCTAAAGCCAGAACTTCCCCGAAACTCTGCAATCGCCTCTAACGCTTTTTTAATTGGCTCATACATCATTACCATTCCAGGACCACCACCAAAAGGACGAGCATCAACCGTATGATGATTATCAGTTGAATAATCTCTCGGATTCCAAAACTTCAATTCAAAGAGAGATTTATCATGCGCACGGCTCACAACACCATCTTCGATAATCGGCGCGATAATCTCCGGAATCAGAGCAATAACATCAATAATGATTTTACTCTTCATCCCAATCAACCTGTATATAGCCTTCCTCTAAGTTGATCTCCATAATGATATACTCAAGAGAGTAAGGTATTAGGATCTCTTCTTTACCATTCTTAACAGCCATCACATCATTTGCGCCTGTTTCAAAAATATCATCAATGACTCCTAACTCCACACCCTCATGATTAATGACTTTTAAACCATAAAGATCAACCCAATACACTTCATCATCATTCGGTTCCGGCATATCCTCTCTTTCAATAAAGAGCTCTGTCCCCAAAAGAGGTTCTACCGCGTCTCTTGAATCATAACCAACAAACTTCAAAAGAATATGTTTACTATGCTTCTGACCAGTTTCAACCTCAATCTCTTGCCACTGGCCACCTTTCTTAAAGAAGAACCGTGAGTATTGCAAAATCCCTTCACGAGGTCTCGTTTCAGAAAAAACTTTAATAAACCCTTTTACACCGTGAAACCCATTCACTTTGCCAATGATGATTTTATCGTTATTCATTATGTGTGATTCCTTCTCAATAAAAAAGCCATCTTACAATTGTAAGATGGCTCTTAATTAACTATTAGAACGATTAAGCTTCAGCTTTTGCTGCTGCTCTTTTTGCTTCTCTAATTAAAGATGCAACGCGCTCTGAAGGCTGAGCCCCAACTCCTACCCAGTAATCTACGCGATCTTGAGAAAGCTCTAAACGTTTCTCTCCACCTTTTGCGATGGGATTAAAAAAGCCAAGACGCTCAATGTATTTACCAGTTACAGAATTTCTTTGATCCGCAACAACGATTTGGTAGAAAGGACGCTTTTTAGAGCCTCCACGAGCTAGACGAATTGTAACCATAAAAATTTATATCCTATATTCAACTATAATCTTAAAAACTTTTTTATATTACATAGAGACACGTTATTCAATATAAAATCGTAAACCACAAATAATACTCTAATTTCGATGAAATTAAAAGTCTAAAAACAAATTAATTCCAAGCAGGCACTGTAAATGTCACAGGCGATGTCTCTGCTTCTTCATAAGTCACTATTTCATAAGCTGATGGATCTTTCATAAGCTCTCTAATCAGCATATTATTCATCATATGCCCAGCTTTATAGCCGACAAATTCACCAATAATAGGATGACCTAGTACATAAAGATCTCCCACAGCATCTAATACTTTATGACGAACAAACTCATCTTCATATCGAAGCCCATCACTATTCAGGATTCTAAAGTCATCAACAACAATCGCATTATCCATGCTACCGCCAAGCGCTAAGTTAAGCTCTCTCATCACTTCTAAATCTTTCATAAATCCAAAAGTACGCGCCCTAGCAATCTCTTCAATATAGTATTGACTCGAAAACTCACAACGATGTTGTGGGTTTGTTTTATCCAAAACAGCATGATCAAACTTGATTGTAAAATCCAATCTAAAACCATTATAAGGAAGCAATTTTGCAATTTTATCTTCGTGCTTATAAGTTACTGGCTTTTTGATCTTAATAAATTTTTTCGCTGCATTTTGCTCCTGAATTCCTGCCGATTGAATCAGATATACAAACGGCGCAGAACTTCCATCCATAATTGGAATTTCAGGCGCACTCACTTCAACAATGACATTATCAATACCTAAACCACAAAGTGCAGACATTAAATGCTCAATGGTAGAAATGGTCACCTCCGGCGCTTCCGGCGATGCAATCATTGTTGCTAATTGTGTACTAATTACCGAATCAGCTTGAATTTTAATATCAGGAGAGGGAATATCTGAGCGACGAAAAACAATCCCAGCATCAATTCCCGCAGGTCTTAATGTTAAGTAGACTTTTTTACCTGAATGAAGCCCAACACCCGTTGTTTGGACCAAACTTTTGATTGTTCTCTGTTTCAGCATCATTTAATTAAGCATCCTTCTATTAAGAATTCTTTCTTAAAAAAGCAGGGATATCTAGATAGCCAGTTGATTGATTCTCTGCCGACTTTGCAGGCTCACGACGAACAGGATCAACTTGATGCGAAGCGGCAGGTTTAGCAACTCGACCAAGTAACTGATCGGCGATACTGCTACGCTCAACTGGCGCTTGATATTCCCCTAAACCTGTTGCGACAAGCGTCACACGAATACTATCACCCATCTCTTCATCGAGTACAGTACCGAAGATAACGACCGTTTCTTCATCAGTATACTCACCGACAATAGCACCGATCTCATTAAGATCTCCCAAGCTTAGTTTCGAGCTACCTGAGATATTCACCATCAACCCTTTTGCCCCAGTTAAGCTGACTTCTTCTAATAATGGCGATGAAATAGCCTGCTGAATTGCTTCTCTTGCAGCATTATCACCAGAAGATAAGCCAACTCCCATCATCGCTAAACCTTGCTGCTTCATGACCGTTTGCACGTCATTAAAGTCTAAGTTGATTAAGCCCGGTTTTATAATACTATCTGTAATACCTTGCACCGCATTAAATAATACGTTATTTGCAGCACTAAAAGCATCATATAGACTCACACCCTTCCCTAACACGCTCATTAAACGGTCATTAGGAATGGTAATTAAAGAATCGACTTGCTGAGCAAGTTGCCTTAAACCTTGGCTAGCAGCATGATCACGTTTACGGCCTTCCATTAAAAATGGACGAGAAACTACTGCAACCGTTAAGATCCCTAACTCTTTTGCAATTTCCGCAACAACTGGAGCTGCACCAGTTCCGGTACCCCCTCCCATTCCTGCGGCAATAAACACCATATCAGCACCATTCAACTCTGCCTTAATATGCTCTTTAGATTCTTCAGCAGCTTGACGACCAATTTCTGGATTCGCGCCAGCACCAAGCCCACGCGTTAATTCTTCACCTAATTGAATTCGAACGTCTGCTTTAGCTTCACGGAGATCCTGTGCATCTGTGTTTGCTGCAATAAATGTGACACCAGTAAGCCCAGAGTCAACCATATGTGTAATCGCATTACCACCAGCGCCACCAACACCGATCACCTTGATAATCGGCCCACCTTCGTTATGATCTTGTTGCAGTTCAAATATGGACATATTAATCCTCAATTTATTCGTATTCTCAATATACTAGAAGTAGTTTCGACACATTCCAGTGATTTTCCTATATATGTTACTAAAAAAGTTGCCGCTTGGCATTGTTTTTTGCAACTCTTTTTGCCAGATGTTCTCGTGCTTTGAGGATGCTAACAACCCAACGACCGCCGCATACTCCGGAGAAAGCATTTCCCCTCCATGATAATTGATATTCATGGGGGTACCAATCCGACAAGGTTTCTCCATAATTTCCTGCACCAACTCAACACAGCCAGGCACTAAACAACCACCGCCCGTTAGAACAATCCCAGCATCATGCATCTGATAAGCATCCGCTTCTTCGATTTTTATTCTCACAAAATCTAGAATCTCACGATATCTTGCCTCAATAATCGATGACAATTCACGTTTAGACATTGTTCTACTTTCACTTTGATTCGTAATCACTGGCAATGTAAAGATATCATCGTAACTCGAAAAACCAACACAAGCGCCATGGTCGATCTTGATACTCTCCGCAACTTGTGTCGAAAATCGTTTAATTTTCGCGATATCCGAGGTTACATCATCACCTCCTAGCGGAATGGATGCATGATAAACCATCACGCCAGCCCGATATACCACAACATCTGTGACACCAGCACCGATATCGATCAAAGTCACGCCTCGCTGCATCTCATCTTCACTTAAAACACCAATCGCTGAAGAGAGTCCTTCGTAAATCATATTATCAATGATTACACCACTTTCCGTAATGCAGTTAGTGATATTTGCAATCTCATTTGTCGCCGCCGTTACTAAATGAGCAATTAAAGAGAATTTCACTCCCGATAGACCAATTGCACTCTCAACCGGCTGGCCGCCATCAATCACATATTTTTGAGGCAAGACATGCAAGACGCTTTCTCCTGCATCTAGCTTGATCTTCCCCGCTTCACCTCGAATACGTTCATAATCCTTCTCAGTAAAACGCTCTCCTGATATTGTCACAACACCATTATTACTTCGCTCACGGATATGTGGCCCCGTAATAGATGTCGATACAGAATTGACTGTTACCTCACAATCTCGCTCAAACTCTTGAATAATATCTTTAACGATATTAGAAATGGGCGCTAGATTGTTAATTGTTCCACGCTTAATACCACGCGAAGGCTTAGAGATCATCTTCACAATATCTATTGATTTATCATCATTGATACGTGCCATCATTCCGACAACCTTATGAGTGCCGATATCTATGCAAACGCCCATTGATTCTGTTGAAGTTTCTGCCATCTCTGTTATGCCCTATTTTCTTCTGTCAATCTCATTACTGATATGATCCTCTTTCCACTTTACCGAGAATCCATTCTTATACCTAAAATCAATATGTTGTATTACCTCTAATACATTCCGATCTGGAAACTGCCGTAAAAATCTCGACAATCTTTGAGAATAGTCTTCTGATCCCATAATGAGCAATAAATCATTATCAAGCAGTATAGTCCACGAATCATTGTCATCCAAGACGATCTGCTTTAAGTTAAACCCAGCGCTCGCTAACCTCGTTTTTGTTTCTTCATAGACCACCAACACATCTCGAACTTTATCATCTGGGCCTAATAAACTAACCCACGGCGCATCTGGAATAAAAGAGGGCGTAAAAATCTCACCGTCATTATCGACCATCTGTGATTCATTCCAAATCGCAACCGGATCTTGTTCCACCAAATGCACCTCAAGTTCATGCAACCACTGACGTTTTAACGACACCGATTTAATCCACGATTCCGACAAAATATTATCTTGATACTTCTGAATATCAAGTCCAATTAAATTTTGTCCAACAGCATCTTTAACCAGCTCATTAATTCGTTCTTGAGGCAAATGCTCTACATCTCCATAAACGGATACCGTTTCAATCTTGAAGAAGAGGTTATTCTCTTTTAAATACTGCCAACCATAATAAGGACCGGCAATGATTCCTACCAATAATAGTATTAAAAAAATAAATCGCAAAAAACGATATAAAGAATATCCAAATCGCCCCCAATCAAAAGACTTTTTCTGAACGACACCTAATTGTTGGCGACCTTTCATTCTAGTCTTTCGATAGTGAGCTTGTAATGGGGCTTGTAATCTCTGCAAGATAAACCTGAACCTGTTTGATAGTAATAGAGGATATTATATGAAAAAGTATTAAGATTTTATAGAATCTTCCAAAATAAGCCAGCATAGATCTTCGAAAGAGATTCCTGCTGTTTTTGCCGCCATGGGAACCAGTGAGTGATTAGTCATTCCTGGCACCATATTAATCTCCAATAACCAAGGATTATTATCGCGATCCACAACAAAATCTACTCGTCCCCAGCCTTTTGCACCAACTGATTTAAAGGCATCTTCACAGAGTTTTCTAAAACGCGATTCATCCACTTCTGGCAACCCTGATGGACAGAAATAACGTGTATCATCGCGAAGATATTTCGCCTCATAATCATAAAAAGCAAGATCGGTTTCCATGCGAATAATCGGCAAGGCTTCTCCATTTAAAATGGCACAAGTATATTCACCATTCCCTACAATCCAATTTTCGGCAAATACTGGAGAATTATATCCGCCAGCGGCTTTCCAGGCTTTTACTAAATCTTGCGCGTGATCTACACGACTTACACCAATGCTCGAACCTTCCTCTGAAGGCTTCACTGCAACAGGATAAGTTAACTGAGATTGCAAGGCTATCGCCGCAGTCTCATCTTCGATCATATACGATTCCAATACTGGCAAACCCACCGCTTTCCAAAGTTGCTTTGTTCTAATCTTATCCATTGCAAGACTCGAAGCTAAAACACCACTTCCTGTATAAGGAATATTTAAATGCTCTAACGCGCCTTGTAATACGCCATCTTCGCCACCTCGACCATGAAGGACAATAAAGACTCGATCAAAACTTTCTGCTTGAAGCTTTGTTAAAAGTCCCGCCTCTTTCGCATCAATTCCGTACGCATCAACCCCCTTCGATTGCAGCGCCTTTAATACCGCTTCCCCCGACCATAGAGAAACCTCTCTTTCCATAGAATTGCCACCATACACGACGGCAACTTTACCAAAGTCTTGGGGATTCTGAATATTTGCTGTTCTCATTATAATAATCCTCCCTTATAAAAGTTTGCCGCAATACCACCAATATTACCGGCACCCATCATGACAATTAAATCTCCATCTTTAGCAATCGTTGCATAATGCTCACGAATTTGCTCGATTTCTCCGACAAATAATGCCGTTTTCCCACCTTTTTCAACGACATCTTTTGCCAAACCTTGTGCACTAATGCCCTCAATCGCTGGCTCTCTCACTGAATAAATTTCCGTGATCAAAACCGTATCAATATCCGATAACACTTCTACAAACTCTTGGTAAAGTTCCGCCGTTCGTGAGTTACGATGCGGCTGAAATGCCACCACAATACGATTCTCAGGATAGGCAGCCGTCAAGGCTTCATAAACGGCACGAATTTCCGTCGGATGATGTCCATAATCTTCCATCACTAATACTTCACCACCAGATTTTAATGAAACGGATGGATGTAATTGGAAACGTCGTCCAATGCCTTTAAAACGACGAAGCGCTCGACGAATTGCCGGGTGCGGCACACCTAAATCACTTGCTATAGCGATCGCGGCCAAGCTATTCAACACACTATATTTTCCCGGAAGCGCGACCATAAACTCACTCACGCCGTGCGGCATTTTTACTTCAAAATAAGTTTCCATGCCGCGTGATTCATAACTTAACAGCTGATAATCCGCATCAGGATGTTCCCCATAAGTAATAATCGGACGATGAATACGAGGAATTAAATTCGCCACTTCTTCATTATCAATACAGAGTACCGCTAAACCATAGAAAGGAAGCAAATGTAAAAAATCCACAAATGTTTGACGAAGATTTTCAATATCACCACCATAAGTACTCATGTGATCTTGGTCGATATTAGTAATAATTGCCGACATTGGATGAAGATTTAAAAAGGATGCATCTGATTCATCCGCTTCTGCCACTAAATATTGCCCAAGCCCTAATTTCGCATTCACATTTGAGCTATTTAAGCGCCCACCAATCACATACGTTGGATCAAGCCCCGCTTCATCTAAAATCGAAGCAAGTAAACTTGTTGTGGTTGTTTTCCCATGCGTTCCTGCAACCGCAATTCCGTAACGGAAACGCATCAATTCACCCAGCATCTGCGCACGCTGAATAATGGGGATTCGCTCCTCTTTCGCACTAATCACTTCTGGATTATCTTCTTTCACGGCTGTAGAAGTCACGACAACATCCGCACCAAGCACATGCTCTTTCGCGTGTCCGATCCAGACTAAAGCTCCTAGATCGATCAAATGATCCACAACAGGCGATTCTGCAATATCAGATCCTGTCACTTCATAACCCAAGTTCAACAATACTTCAGCAATCCCACACATTCCTGAGCCACCAATTCCGACGAAATGGATTCTCTCGATACGGCGCATGTCCGAAGGACAAATATAACTTTTTTGATTCATGATTGTATGACCTTTTCTACCGCTGAAACAATTAATTGTGTTGCTTCAGGTTTCGCTAAAATTTCTGTTTTTTCAGCCATCGCAATGGCTTTATCTCGCGTAAAATTACGCAGTAATTCTTCTAATACAGGAAGAGAAATATCCTCTTCACGATAAAGATATGCGGCGCCAATATCACTCAACGCTTTCGCATTCTTTGTCTGATGATCATCCACCGCCTTGGCAAAAGGAATAAAGCAACTTGCCACATTTACCGCTAATACCTCCGAGACGGTTAATGCTCCTGCGCGACAAACAACTAGATCAGCCCAAGCGTAAGCCTCCACCATATCATCAATAAATGGGGTTAGGCGATAGTTTTTACGGTTAAAACAAGGGACATCTTTATGTGCTTCGTAAAAAACTTTTCCTGTTTGATGCCAAATCTCAAATTGAGCTGACTCTATTGTTTCGGCAAATCCTTGCATCAATTGATTCAAGATACGCGCACCTTGAGATCCACCGACCACCAAAATTCGTAGTGGAGAATCGCCTCTTTCAGCATACCTTTCACGATAAGGAGGAATCCTTAAAAGATCTTCACGAATTGGATTACCCACGACTTCCGCATTCGGCAATAGCGCATTAAATGCCGCAAGGTTCTTCTTGCTCAATCGAGACAACACACGATTGACCAATCCAGGCACCGCATTTTGCTCATGAATAATCACGGGAATTCCCAACAACTTCGCCGCAACACCGCCGGGAGCTGCCGCAAAACCGCCAAATCCAATCACGCAAAGAGGTTTTATCTGCTTTAGAAAACGCTTCGCATCGCTCACCGCCCCACTTAATTTAAAAGGTAATGCCAACCAACCTTTTAATCCATTTCCACGCAATCCTTTAATTGAAAGAGAGTGCAACGGAAAATCATATTTCGGCACTAGATCAACTTCTAACCCATTCGCTCCTAGCCAATAGATTGAATATCCCTTTTTTTCTAATGCCTTTCCAACCGCCAATCCCGGGAAAATATGTCCGCCCGTTCCCCCAGCCATAATGACAATATTTTTATTTTGATCCATTTATGCTGTTCCTGTGATATTTGAGCGAGCTAATTCATTCTCAGCTCGCTTCATCTGCTGTTCTTGATAATCTTGTCGCGCTTTTAGCTGCACAACCTTATGGACTTTAAATAAAATCCCTAATCCCACCATCATCGTTAACATACTTGAGCCACCATAACTCATCAGTGGTAGAGTTAGCCCTTTCGTTGGCAAAAGCCCTGAAGCAACGCCC
This sequence comes from Candidatus Ignatzschineria merdigallinarum, assembly GCA_019113305.1. Classification (GTDB taxonomy): domain Bacteria; phylum Pseudomonadota; class Gammaproteobacteria; order Cardiobacteriales; family Wohlfahrtiimonadaceae; genus Ignatzschineria; species Ignatzschineria merdigallinarum. The sequence goes on from DXHP01000215.1 coordinate 13,829, forward strand.
ATATGTATCAACGCTTGTGTTCCAAACCATAATCCCATGCCGTAGGATACATATGCGGCAAAATTAAGCCCTAATTTTGCCGCAACAGCGCCCAATGAAAATGTGCGATATAAAAAGGCCATATAAAGAAACAGGAGCAACATGACGCCAAAAAAGCCGAACTCTTCAGCATAAATCGCAAAAATAAAATCTGTATGGGCTTCCGGCAAATAGCCTAATTTCGACATACTTTCACCAATTCCCACACCGGAAAGCTTCCCTCTCCCAATAGCAATGAGTGAGTTTACCAACTGATATCCCTGATTATAAGCATCATCCCACGGATTTAAAAAACCTGATAACCTTGCTCGGCGATAAGGTGAGGTATAGAGAATAAAGACCATTGCAAAGAGCGTCGGCACTAAAACAATCGCAAAACGCCAGAGACAAACGCCAGCAATAAAAAGTAACCCCAAACCCACAACAAGAATCACAATAGTTGAACCAAAATCAGGTTCAAGCAGGAGTAAAACCCCCAAAACACCCATTACAAATAGAGGAATAATCAATGCTGAAATACGCTTTCCGATTGAATCCTTATGACGATGTAAATAGGAAGCGACATAAACCAACGCTGAAAACTTAGCGAGTTCTGCTGGTTGAAAGTTAAAAAAGAACACCGGAATCCAGCGTAATGCGCCATTCACTTCCCGACCAATTCCTGGAATCAACACTAATATTAAACTTAAAATCGTTACCAACATTAACGCTGGCGTGAGTCGATACCAACCTTCAAGATTAATGGTATAAGCAACCCATGCAAAAAATCCACCAATAGCAATATAGAGAATCTGCCTCAAACCATAATGAAAAGGAGACAAGCCGTAATACTCAGCAACGTAACCTGATGCCGTTGTCACCATCAAAAGCCCAATCAAAATAAAGAGCCCTGATGTTACCAATAGCCATGGATCTGCTTTTACTTTTGTTGATAATAATGAATTCTTCAAAATGCACCTAAAGTTTTGTCAATACGACGAAAATTGTAACATATCCTTCAGTCATATCGATATGACTTAAAAGCGCGAACAATGATCTTCTTAAAGCTTTTGCACTAATGCTTCAAAAACATCACCACGATGCTCAAACCCTTTAAACTGATCAAAACTTGCGCACGCCGGAGAAAACAGAATAATATCGCCCTTTTGCGCAACACTTTTTAAAGTATTTAGAGCAACCTCTAATGTCTGACTTTCGTAGACAGGTAAGCCCTTTGGAATATGCGGTAAGATCGTCGAATAATCTAATCCAATCAAGGCAACACCCGCGACATTATTGAGTAATAGTGTTTCTAAGGTAGAAAAATCTTGCCCCTTAGTAACGCCGCCTAATATCAACCATTTTTTCTCAGGGAATCCCAAAATTGCAGCTTCCGTCGAAGAGAGATTGGTGGCTTTTGAATCATTAAAATAACTCACACCATCGATCTCTTTTACAAAAACAGAACGATGTGCTAACGGCTGATAATTTTGAATTCCCGCTTCAATAGCCGCGCGATCAATACCAAAGCTTTCTGCAATCGCTACCGCCGAAACAATATTTAAAATATTATGTGTGCCACCTAATTTGGTACCGGCATAATTCACCGGAGATAGCTGACTTGTCTCAATATGCTTGGTCTCTAAATTCGCCCAATACTGTGAATGCTCTTCCCTATTTAAAGAGAAACGAATCGTCTTGGTAAAGCCTTGAAATTCTGATTTTTGTAGCGCCATATCAATCGCAGGTTCAATTGCCGGAACAATCACTGTTTTAGATTGCGCCAAAAGCTTAAACTTTGAATCAATATAATGTTGATAATCACGATAACGATCGAGATGATCCGGCGATAGATTTAAAATAACACCAATATCTGCCTGTAATGAATCCGTAGTTTCTAATTGAAAACTTGATAGTTCTAATAAAAAGAGCGGTATTCTTTCATGACTTTCTCGGTCACAATAGTTCAACCAAAGATCGAGTGCCGGCGTCCCTAAATTTCCGCCCATGTAAAGATCATATCCCGCAGCTTCAAAAATTGATCCAACCAGCGTTGTCACCGTACTCTTACCATTTGTGCCAGTGATTGCAACGATATTTTCCTGAACAAGTCTTGCAAAAAGTTCAATATCGCCCCCAATATTTTCACTTGGTAATCGCGCAATCGTTTTTGCTAAAGCCGGCGTCGCAATGGCGATTCCGGGGCTCACCCACAAGTAATCACACTCATCTAACAAAGATGATTCAAAAGATCCGATATGAACTTTTTGACACAAAGGTGTAATCTCTTCGGCATTCGGCGGATTATCTCTTGAATCCATTGCAAATAGATGATTTACACCTAATCTATCCAAAGCCTTTACAATCGAAAGCCCTGTAATGCCAAATCCTACAACTAAATGCTTTGAGTCCGCTGCAAACATGATCGATCCTTTAACAAATCGGAGAATAAAGTAAATCCCACAAGTAACGCTCTATCATACGCTTTATTTTGCTTTGAAAAAAGCAAAACCCCGTTAAAAAACGGGGTTCTTTAATAATACTGATTTTATAAAAAGAATCGTTGCTTCAATAGGATGCGGATTATCGATCAATAATCACTCATTAAATGATTATTGAATATCCAAACATTCATTATAAACCCTCTTCTTTTCCTTCTTCGTGACGTATTTCTTGTCCTTGTTTACGCTCACTAGTAATCACTTTTTCACGCTGTTTAATGAGTTGGCGTTCAATTTTTCCGGCCAGATCATCAATCGAAAGATACATATCTTCTGTGGTTGATTCTGCATGGAGATCTTTCCCTTTAGCAATTTTTAAGGTGATCTCTGCAATTTGGCGTTTATCTTTAATTGTGAGTACTACATGAGCTGCCGTAATCTGATCACTATAACGATCTAAGCGAGAAAATTTCTCTTCCACTCTATTACGAAGTCCATCCGTTAATTCCAAACCATGTCCAGTTAAATTAACATTCATACAAGTCTCCTTCACGAATTATGATTATGAGTTTTATATAAAAAAAAGACTGCAAAAAAAATGACTTTAAAATTGTAAATAATGAATCAAAACTTTAGCCTTACAACTCTTTTCAAGATTGATACCAGCGACTTTTGACCATTTACAATCTGTTTTTTCATTAAATTCACCGTAACATCTTTCACAAAAAAGAGATAGTCATTTTTCATTAACTTCTCAATAAAACCTCTCCTTTTTGATCTACTTTTGACATTGTGAACAAAAATAAGTCGATCTATTTGCTAAGACGATTCTCTCAATCGGATTTTGACAAATCACACAAGGCTGATCCTTCTGTCCATAAACCATTAACTCTTGCGCAAAATATCCAGGACTACCATCTGGCGTTGTAAAATCTTTCAAGGTTGTTCCGCCTTGAATAATCGCTCGACGCAAGACTTTCTTCACTTCCTCAACCAATCGCGCAATCTCTTCAGGATTCAAATTATTTGCCGGGCGCTCAGGATGAATACCTGCCATAAAAAGCGATTCATTCGCATAAATATTGCCGGCACCAACGACAAACTCTTGATCCATCAATAAAGACTTTATAGGACGAGTTCTCGTTCTCAATTTCGGATAGAGATATTCAGCATTAAACGCATCACTCAAAGGTTCCGGCGCAAGCTTCTCTAAAAAGGGAATCGGTTCATCTTTGCCATAAATTAAGATAAAGCCAAAACGTCGAGGATCGTTATAAACCAACACTTTTTCATCTTCGATTTGTAAAATAAAATGATCATGCTTTTTAAGCTCAAAGTCATCATCTAATACACGAATAGCGCCGGACATTCCCAAATGAATTAATACTTTGTAATGTGCGGTATATAACAAAAGATATTTTGCTCGGCGCTCCACTCGCTCAATCGTTTCACCATAGAGCCTTTCAATCTCTCTCGGAATCGGATAACGCAACCGCTCATTGCGCACTTCAATGCCTCGTACTTTTTTTCCTACAATATGAGGTTCAATCCCTGCTCTTACGGTTTCTACTTCTGGCAACTCTGGCATACGCTTTCAACTCCTCACTTTCGTGATAACATATTACTTTTCAAAATCCACTTTATGCTTAAGGATCTTACTCTAATATGCGACCGATTGTCTCCATTTCAAGAATTAGCGCACTTGTCACTTATTTTGCGCTGTTCTTCTTTACAATTTTCTGCATTGTGGCAAATAAAATCTATCCAGAACAACCCCGAATATTTTTGATTATCGGTCTTTTAATGCCGCTCGTATTTCCAGCAAGAGGATTACTTCGCGCAAAACGATTTACCCATGCATGGACAAGTTTTCTCTCGCTCTTCTATCTTGTTGCCGCAACAGACATTTGGGTATCAGGATATCCAGCAATTGGTAGTGTTTATTTCCTGTTAACCATTCTGCTCTTCTTAAGCTGTATCCTCTATTCCCGATACAGCCCATTACCCTTTAGAGAAGATAAAGCAGACGCTGAATAAATCTAAATAGAAAATACTCAAAAGCCCTTAGCTACTATAGATCTAAGGGCTTTTTTCTTATCAACTGTAATTATAGCTGTTTCGGTTTAAAAATAGCGGTTACATCTGCCGGCGTTGCCAGAACAAACCCATTACCAATCCGATCACCGCTAATAATCCCCAAAAAAGATCTCCCAACTTTGCATAAGTCGTCATGCCGGCATAAGAAGTGACATTTACTTCTAAAACAGCTTCTTTAAATTGCGGCAATAAGGCTTTCACTTGCCCATCTTTTCCGATCAGCGCCGTAATTCCATTATTCGTCGCTCGCACCATTTCCCGCTGCGCTTCTATCGCTCTCGCCCTTGCAATCTGAAAATGCTGCCAAGGTCCGATAGAATCGCCAAACCAAGCATCATTACTCACATTCACTAAGAAATTCGCCGTCTGCGCTTGATATCGAAGCTCATTCCCAAAAACTGCTTCATAACAGATCGATGCCGCCGCAAATAGCGCAGCACCATTTTTTTTCTGAATTTCAAAGGGAGATTGCTCTACTTTTCCGGCAGTGAGATCCGAATAAGGAATCTCAATCATGCCACTAAACAGACTCAGAAAACTTCTAAAAGGAATATATTCTCCAAATGGTACCAAATGTGTCTTGTCATAACGCTGATCATACATTCGCATCTCATCACTGTATGTGATAATCGAATTTCTCACAGTCGCACCATTGCCGGAGAAAATCCCCGTCATCACCTGCGTTTGTTGATTCTTGGAAAGCGCTCTTAAATGCTCACCTAAATTCCCTTCCATCTCATATAACGATGGAATAGCGGTTTCGGGCCAAATAATCAAATCCGCACGAGCGGCAACCACATCTGTCAATCTCAAATAAGTCGCGATAATCTCATAATACTGCGCTTCATTGAATTTTAACTCTTGCGCAATATTGCCTTGTAATAATGCAATATTTAGTGACTCTTCGAGTTTCTCAACTTTTTGAGAAATCCACAGTGATGAAACAAACAGCGCCCCGCCCATGAGTAACATCGAGCAACACGCCGGCATCAATTGCCTGACAACGCACCGAATACCTTTCGCTTCTTTTGCCTTTGAATCGATGTCGATCCGCAAGAATATTCTTGCTGCTACAAACAAAACGCCGGCAAGCCAATAGACCCAAAAACTTGCCATTAGTGCGCCCATTTCAGGAAATAGCAACTGAGAAATCGGCAAATCTGTAAGCGTATAACCTAATGCTAACCAAGGGAAGCCCGTAAATAATTCTGCGCGAATCCACTCTAAAATAACTGCCAGCAAGGGAAAAATGATCCCAATCTTAAAAGCCACTGAACCTCGAATCTTTGCTAAAACAAATAACAAGATCCCATAGTAAAACGAGAGATAAAATGCCAAAAGAAACGTGATCAAAACACCAACAATTACTGGTGCACCACCAAACTCAATCAAGCTAATACGAATCCACCAAATTCCCCAAGAGAACATCCCAAAGCCGAATAAAACACCTAATAATGCCGAAAACTTTGCCGAGCGCTCTTGTACTAAAAAGAGCAATCCTACTAATGCAAACGGCGCAATCATCGCAAGATTAAAAGGGGCGAAACTCAGTGGCATTAAACCACCTAATAACAGTGATAAAATCATCGGGATAAATCGTGATCGTAGCATTATGACTAAATTCCTAAATCTTGATAGATAGCATGAATGATATTGAGATATTTCCCTGCTGGCAATTGGTCACCATAAAAAAGATGCGGATTCTCTTGAGGATTCACAACCGGCGTATTCTTCCGATTTGTTAAATAGATAATCGTTAATTCATGTTCAGGATCATGAGTTACTAAACAACCTGTCCAACCAGTATGCCCGAAGGATTTTTTACTCGCAAAATCCCCAAACATGTAACGCATATCGTCCCCATTTAAGCGCCAACCCAACCCAAATGTGGGATCAACGTAATGGGGCGAGAGAAAGATCTTTTTCGTTGCATCATCAAAAAAGGAATTGGGTTGATACATTAAGCGGAAAAGCTTCAATAAAGTTTGCGCATTGCTGAAAAGACCGGCATGTCCAGAAATGCCTTCCAAGCAGTAAAATGCTTTTTCATCTTGTACTTCCCCATGAATCATTTGCGTTCGAATATTGGGGTAATCATATAATCCATCACGCGTATTCCCCAAGCGCTCCGTTGCCGCAACCTTCATCAATGAAATGCCCTTTTCCTGAGGACGATAACAGATCTCTTTTTCGGATAAATTGAGCACTTGCCAAAAATGCGTTTGTAACTGCGCTTCAATCGACTGACCGGCAATGGCTTCTAGAATCAGCGTTAATAGCATAAAATCCACATCAGAATAGAGACCGGCAGATTCAGGCTCATTCACAAGAGGCGCTTTTAACAAAAATTTCGCAAATAGTGACCTTGTTTGGCAATAGAGTTCTTGCGAATATTGCGGATCATAAAACAGAGGATTCGGCTCAAATCCTGCATGATGAGAAAGAAGCGCTTTAATTGTGATATTCGCTACTTTCTCTGGAATTTCTTCATCTTGAAATAACGCCATATTCTGGAATATCTGTCCAATTCGCTTCTCTAAAATCTGTGGATCTTGTTGAAGATATCGTTGAAAAAGATACGTCACCGCAAAAACCTTTGTTAAGGATGCGATATCAAACAATGTTGCTGGCGTTACAGATTCCCCACGAACCACCTTCATCCTTCCGTCATTTATCGCACACTTTTTAAGCATCGTAGAGCCAAAATGATCTTCAAATATTATTTGACCGGACTTTTCGACTAGAAGTTGCCCACCAGGAAATCCTTTTTCTAACGAATCATTGATCAATCCTTGTACTCTCGACCATTTCATAACGATCTTATTTCCTTATTTTGAATATTCTTAACACCAGTTTAGCTTGTGATATCAATACCTAGCTATCATTGCCTAATAATACACCAACGATCATTCTTGACGAAAGCGTGATAACAGTGTTTAATACACATCATCAAGACACGGCTTGATAGCTCAGTTGGTAGAGCAGCGGATTGAAAATCCGCGTGTCGGCAGTTCGATTCTGCCTCGAGCCACCACTTTGATAAAAACCCACTAAAGAAATTTAGTGGGTTTTTTCTTATCTATTTCTTGCCTATATTACTTCTCAACGAATAAACGGCTATAAAAATCACTTTCAACTATTGAATAATACATTCCTACAATATCCCTCAAAATAGTAGAATTTATGCTCTAAGCATCGATAAAATCACAATTATCCTTCGATATTTGCATGAATTGTTTTCAATTACCGCTTTTTCCTAAAATAAGCTTGACGTAATAAACAGAAAAGTGTTTAATACACCTCTTAGCACGGCTTGATAGCTCAGTTGGTAGAGCAGCGGATTGAAAATCCGCGTGTCGGCAGTTCGATTCTGCCTCGAGCCACCACTA
>DXHP01000020.1 GCA_019113305.1 Candidatus Ignatzschineria merdigallinarum
ACTGCCTATGCCGATCTTGAGAGCTCGATTATTGATGAATATCCGCCGAATCGAATTCCCGTAAAAACAAGCCTTATCAGTGTGAAAAAACGCGATGCCGTCATTGAACGAATTGGCGTGCAATGTGCTGAAGGCACGCAAGTCTATTGGGTTTGTACCTTGATTGAAGAATCGGAAGTGCTTCCTGCAAAAGCCGCTGAGATGGCTCATGCCGATCTGACCGAGCGCCTGCCAAGTCTTCGTATCGGGCTGATTCATGGACGGCAAAAACCTCAGGAAAAAGAGGCGATTATGCTCGCTTTTAAACGTCACGAGCTCGATATTTTAGTGGCAACAACAGTGATCGAAGTGGGCGTAGATGTGCCAAATGCTTCCATTATGATTATTGAAAATGCCGAGCGTTTAGGGCTTTCGCAGCTCCATCAACTGCGTGGCCGTGTCGGGCGAGGTTCAAAAGCCTCCTTCTGCCTTCTACTCTATTCACCGCCCCTTTCGAGCATCACCAAAGAGCGCTTAGCGATCATGCAACAGACCACCAATGGCTTTGAGATTGCGGAAAAAGATTACGAACTTCGCGGAGCTGGAGAGATTTTCGGCACCAAACAGACCGGCGTACTTCAATTTAAGATGGCCGATCTACTACTGCATCAAGATCTGGTGGAAAAAGCGTCCACGATCTCGGCGAATATCATCGATAACGAAGCCCTTTGCCAACATCTTATCGACCGCTGGATTGGTGAAAATAGTGATTTTATCTACTCATAATAATTCTTGACGACATTTCTCTTTTCCATTATCGTAAATAGGTGATCGCAACGGCGGTCACTCTATTTTTCGGGCGATTTAACCCAATTGCGGCCCTCAACTTGCTAAATAGGAGAAATATTATGGCTCACATTACGCCAAATTCACACTACCGTCTTCCCCATTCCGACCATTCGGTTTCCTTCAAAACACAGCCAGGCTCAAGCTTGATTGGTGTCTATCTCTATTTTGATAATGCCCCATTTCACATCGGTCAATACGATCCCGCTTCTCACGCATGGTGGCATTTAGGAGACAATGGAGAGCGTGATTTTATCAATCACAAAACGCTCTACGCACACCATCAGCACCAGTTTGACGCGCACAGTTTTCACTATGCTGATCTCCTCGAACTCACTGCCATGAGTGAAACATTTTCAAATGATCGCAAAGCCCGATTTTTGCAATTAGCCAAAGAAGGCCGAACGCTTTCGGCGTGATATCACGATATTCGTAAATATAAAAGCTTCTCAATTACTGGGGAGCTTTTTATGAGAATTTATACATCAATGCCCATCATTTTATTGTAATGTTCTAAATGCCCAGTTTTTTCAAACACCTTTCTAAAAAGAACTCGATGCCGACTATTATCTATATCTTTAAACTCACTAAAATTAATCGCATCACTATGAGACTCACGATTTATATATCGGTGCAGTGGCATAAAATCACTATTATTATTTGATAAATCATTTAATGCTGTCTTCAAACAATCAATTTGATGAATAAAAGAAAAGTAATACTCTAAAATATTCCTCATTATATTCGGCAACATGATTGAAAAAACATTATTCTGTTCGCTATGTTCCTTAAATAGTTGCCAGTAAGCCTGGTAATCATTTTGAACATCATTTTTATCCAGCTTAGCTACCGCTGTACTTGCATTGATTTTATAAACTCTATGTAATTTACTACCCAGAGATTTAGCACAAAAGTTATTTTTTAATAATTCATGGAAAAAATACAAATTGTGTGTAAGTAAAAATAATTGGTTAATTCTAAGTTTAAAATTTTTCCCATCTAACTCTAAAAAATATGAATGCAGCATTCTTGCAACTTCAAAAATATAATTATGGGAAAGGCTGGAGATCGGGTCATCAAAAACCACTATTCTTTTATTTAAATCTACCGACTCAGCACGATCACTTGCACCAAACACCATTTCTAAAAAATAAACTAACGTTAATAACGTTTTTTCCCCTTCGCTCAAACTTCTATAAATATCTTCAGAATAAGTCTTATTATCCCCACGAACTAGTTGATAAGCATCGCCCTGCGGACTTGACACTTTCTTAATTTGAAAACCTTCTAATCCTAAACTATCTAACCGGAAATTAATTCGATCGATTGATCGATCAATATTAGTTGTTTTTTCTCTATTTTCTTCAATAATTCTATCTTGCTCTGCACATTTTTGAGCTAATTCAGTAGTCTGTAAGGCTATAGTTTCTATGTTTTTATCATAACGTTCTTTTTCCGCTAAATAGGTTTGATATAACACAGTTCTTTCATTGCGTATTAACTTCCAAAATCGCTCAGAAATAACGTTTCGACTAGCATTAATATCTCTTAAGCTTTTATTAATCGCATTAATATTTTCATTCTTTATTTCGATCAACTTGTTAAAAGTATCAAATTCCTCTGTAAAACTTTCAAGTTTTAACTCTAACGATGGATCGACTATTTTTCGTGATATTACATTTAAGTTATTCTGCAATACATTTAACAACTGCTCTTTTAATAAACTATATCGATCACTCTGAATCCGATGAAATTCGGCATGGCTTTCCAAATTTTGAAAGTAACTGTTGAGTAACTTTAACTGAGTAGTATATCTAGACTTATGCGCATCTATTAAACTTAACGAATTTTGATAAGTATCGTCAAAAACTTTCTGAATTTCTCTTGAGAAATCACTCGAAATATTCCCTTGGCAGAAAGGACATTGACTACTAGACGCTTCTAAGAAGCTAATTCCTTCTTGAATCCACGTATGATTATTAAGTCGATTTATCAATGTTAACAGATAAGAATCTCCTGTTCCCTTCACAGACATTGCCCAAATCCCATCATCATGAAGATCTTGGCAAGTATTTTTTATACTTTCCTGCAAAGAAGGAAATTGTGTTAGTAAAACACCCTCATTTTCTGAAAGCTCCTTTGCCTCTTTAATTAGATCATTAAAATCATATTCAACCGTTTCTATGAGAGATGTATCTTCAAATTTTGAAAAAAACTTATCCTTACTGCCTAATACCCCGCTTAAACAGAATTTTAGTTCTGTATTATCATAACGCCTTTTATAATCGTCAAATAGATTCTCTTTAAAATCAGTTAGCAATTGTGTTTGCTGAGTTTTAAAACCATCATGCTTCTCTTTCAGATTGTTCTTACTCTCTATTAGCGTATTCTTTTCTGCCTCTGCTTTTTCAATTTTTTTCTGAGCATCAACAGCATCTTCCCCAAGCGTAAAAATCCCTTTCTGAACTGGTTTACTATAAAAATTATGTTCAATAAAATTCTCGTTATATACATAAATTTTACAGGTTTCAGACGTCAATTCTGGAAAAAGTTTACATCCCTCATAATTAGCCAAATTTCCAGTTGCGTGAGCTTGCAGAAAATTAGCTATGGTAGTCTTACCCACACCATTTAACCCGTAAAATAGATTAATCTTTGCGCTGGTGTCTATTGTGATGCTTTTATAAGTTGCAACATTATCTATGAAAATCTTATTAATCAACGAAAAAACCCTCTTATCATTAACTTAATTATATTAATGAATAGTATCACCACCAATACCCAAGTCCAATGGTGAGGGTGCGTTCGCTAGAATTTCCTTCTTTGCCCTTAATTTTCTCGTAATTTAGACCGGTTTTAAGGGAGAGTGAATTGGTGAGCTGGTAGGAGAGTGACGCA
>DXHP01000216.1 GCA_019113305.1 Candidatus Ignatzschineria merdigallinarum
ATTGCCCATATTGACCATGGCAAATCCTCTTTAGCAGATCAGTTCATTCGCATTTGTGAAGGATTGAGTGAACGTGAAATGGAGGATCGTGTCTTAGACTCGATGGATCTCGAGAAGGAACGGGGAATTACGATTAAAGCGCACTGTGTTTCTCTCGACTATAAAGCAGATAATGGTGAAACCTACCATCTTAACTTTATCGATACACCGGGACACGTGGATTTCTCGTATGAGGTTTCCCGCTCGCTCTTTGCTTGTGAAGGCGCACTTTTAGTCGTCGATGCGGCGCAAGGTGTTGAGGCACAATCTGTTGCCAACTGTTATACCGCCCTTGATCAAGGACTTGAAGTCATTCCTGTTCTCAATAAAATCGACTTACCAGCAGCAGAGCCTGATCGTGTAGCGATGGAGATCGAAGATATTATTGCGATCGAAGCGATGGATGCCGTTCGCTGCTCAGCGAAATCTGGAATCGGTGTTCGAGATGTTCTCGAAGATATGATTAAAAAAATCCCTGCACCTGTAGGGAATCCGGAAGCGCCACTTAAAGCCTTAATTATCGACTCTTGGTACGACAAATATGTCGGCGTAGTCTCATTAGTTCGTATCTTCGATGGTGTGCTTCGCAAAAATGACAAAATTAAAATCATGAGCACAAAAGAGGTTCATGAAGCAACTCATGTAGGTGTTTTTACGCCTAATCGTGTGGACAAAGAACAACTCTCTGCCGGCGAAGTCGGTTTTATCATTGCCGGCATTAAAGATATCGACGGCGCGCCTGTTGGAGATACCGTGACACTCGATAGAAATCCGGCATCAGAACCCGTTCCTGGATTTGAACATGTTCAACCGCGTGTTTTTGCCGGACTTTTCCCTGTAGATTCAGAAGAGTATGAAGATCTTCGTGAAGCACTGAAAAAACTTCGCTTAAACGATGCTTCGCTCCATTTTGAACCAGAAACATCACAAGCACTTGGTTTTGGTTTCCGTTGTGGCTTCCTTGGAATGCTACACATGGAGATTATTCAAGAACGTTTAGAGCGTGAATATGATCTCGATCTCATCACGACTGCCCCAACCGTTATTTATGAAGTTGAAAAGAATGATGGTGAAGTGATCTACGTTGATAATCCGGATGGATTACCGAAAGTCACCCAAATTAAAGAGATCCGTGAGCCAATTATCGAGGCGAGCATCTTAACGCCGCAAGACTATATCGGCAATATCATGAAACTCTGTATTGAAAAACGCGGCGTACAACTCGATATGGTCTATGCCGGAAATCAAGTGCAACTCCGTTATGAACTTCCCATGAGTGAAGTAGTCCTAGACTTCTTCGACCGTTTAAAATCAGTTTCTCGCGGTTATGCCTCATTTGACTATAAGTTCTTACGTTTCCAAGCAGCAAATCTTGTAAAAGTTGACGTATTGATTAACGGTGAGCGTGTAGATGCGTTATCATTGATTACTCATAAAGATAACGCGCAATATCAAGGCCGTAAACTCGTTGAGAAGATGCGTGAGCTCATTCCAAGACAACAGTTTGAGATCGCGATTCAGGCGGCGATTGGAGCCAACGTTATCGCTCGTACCAACGTTCGCGCACTACGTAAAGACGTGACTGCTAAATGTTATGGTGGTGACGTGAGTCGTAAGCGTAAACTATTAGAGAAACAGAAAGAAGGTAAGAAACGCATGAAGAATGTGGGGAACGTAGAAATTCCACAAGAAGCGTTCTTAGCGGTTCTGAAAGTTAATGAAGAGTAAATAAAACTATGTCGATATTTGCAAATCTCACCCATTATCTCGCGATCATCATTATCTTAGCGATTCCTGTTACTGGGCTAATCTGGCTCATTGATTCGCTCTTTTATAAGAAAAAGCGCCGCGAAGGTAAAAAAGAACCTTGGATTGTGGATTGGTCTAAATTCCTCTTTCCGGTCGTTCTCTTTGTTGGTGTTCTTCGCTCTTTCATCATCGAACCGTATGTCATTCCTTCAGGATCGATGCAGCCGACACTTTACGCCGGTGATATGATTGTTGCGGATAAATGGTCTTATGGTGTAAGAGTGCCAATATTAAATACTCGTCTTTTTTCACAGCCTGGGGATGGGATTGAACGCGGCGATGTCGCGATCTTTAAATTCCCGAAAGACGAAAAGGTCAATTACATCAAACGAGTGGTTGCCATCCCTGGAGATGTCATTGATTACAAGAACAAACAGTTCACCATTAATGGTGAAGCATTAGAATATCAATATGTCGGTCCAGCAAGAAGTCCTGAAGAAGACGATCTATTTGTGATCGAACGTTTTCCAACAGGACAACCTGGCGCTGGAGAATACAAAGAACAGATGATCCAAACTTCCAAAATGATTACCGATGCCGATCGTGGACTTGGACTTTATCATCGTTTTCCACTCACTATTCCAGAGGGAAAATTCCTCATGATGGGTGATAATCGAGATAATAGTTATGATGGTCGTTTCTGGGAGCTTGTTGATGATCAAAAAATCCTAGGTAAAGCTCGCTTTATCTGGATGAACTATAACTGCGTCACCTCTTTTGAAGATTGTGACCACATCTTTACCACAATTAAATAATATGCACCAACTCGAGCAAAAACTCAATTACACCTTCATGGACAAACGTCTGCTTAAACAGGCATTTGTCCATCGCTCCTACTCACAAGACAACAATGAACGCTTAGAATATTTAGGTGATGGTTGCCTCAACTTTATTATCGCAGAAGCACTCTATCATAAGCTGCCTGATGCCAACGAAGGAGAACTTAGTCAACTTCGCGCGCACTTAGTCAAAGAAGATACCCTTGCTGAAATTGCGTTAAAATTAAAGCTCAACCAGTTTCTCATTTTAAGTCTTGGCGAGAAGAATAATGAAGGTGAATTTAGGCCGAGCACCTTATCAGATTGCCTTGAAGCACTCTTTGGCGCCCTCTTTTTAGACTCTGATTTCGAGACAACACAATTAGTGATTCTCTCGCTCTACGAACCTTACTTCCAATCCATTATTGAGAAAGCGAAGAAAGATTTAGGAGAGATCTTTAAGAGCCCGAAAAGCCGCCTACAAGAGAAACTACAAGCGCTAAATAGAGAAATCCCGACCTATGATGTCATTGATATCTCGGGAAGAGACCATGAAAAAGTCTTTAAAGTCCTCTGCACTTTTGAAAACCACAAAACCATTGCAGAAGGCACAACCAAAAAACGCGCAGAACAACGCGCAGCTGAATTAATGTTGGAGAAAATTTAAGATGACTAAAGCTGGATTCGCATCCATTATCGGCCGCCCTAACGTCGGTAAATCAACGCTCATGAATGGTATTCTTGGGCAAAAAATTAGTATTACCTCCAATAAACCACAAACTACTCGTCACGCCATTACGGGGATTTATACCGATCAAGAGACGCAAATTATCTTTCTTGATACGCCGGGAATCCATACCAATATGCAATCAGCGCTCAATAAGCAGTTAAATAGAACGGCAATGAGCTCGATCACAACAGGCGATGTGCTTGTTTTTATCGTTGAAGCCCTTCGTTTCAATAAAGATGATGAAAAAGTTTTAAGTAAATTAAAAGGTGTTGAAACGCCGGTCATTCTTGTTATTAATAAGATTGATAAAATCGAAAACAAAGAAGAGCTCTTCCCTTTCATCGCAGAGATGAGCGAAAAATTTGATTTTGCAGATATCGTACCGCTTTCAGCAAAACAAGAGAAAGCAGGAATGAGACTTGTGGAAGTCATTCAAAAATATCTTCCAGAACAACCTTTCCCTTATAGTGAAGATGAAATCACAACGGTATCCAGCGCGTTCTTAGCAGCCGAAGTCCTTCGTGAAAAATTGACTCGCAGACTTAACCAGGAATTACCTTATACGATTGCAGTTGAAATTGAAGAGTTTAAAATTGAGGGCAATCTTTACCGTATTCTTGCAGCAATCTCCGTAGAGCGCGAAAGCCAAAAAGGGATTGTTATTGGTAAAGGCGGCGCAACCTTAAAAGATGCCAGCACTCAAGCCCGCATTGATTTAGAGAAACTCTTCGATGCTAAAGTTTTCCTTCGTGCTTTCGTCAAAGTCCGTGAAGGTTGGTCTGATGATGAGAAAGCTCTTAATGCTTTAGGTTATAAAGATTTACTCTAATTCAGCATAGGCAATAATGATTAAAAGATCTTCTTTCGGGAAGATCTTTTACGTTCCTAAGATTATTTTTACCATAATGATTACGTTATCATTCATCATAAATTTCTCACATTGATTCGTTAAAACAGACTATTTTACCTGCTTCATGCATTGAGCACATAAGTCGGCTTACAATAACGAATCCATTGTAGAATCTTTTCAAAACCTTAGACTATGAACAAATTTCAATATCTCCTGAAACGTTACACGGAAAGTAATCATTATTCGCTTCACGGCGCACTCTGGATGATTATCGCCGGCATGACCTTTGCAGGCATTAACGTAATTACGCCGCTGATTACAGAGCGATACGTCATTAGCTCAAGCTGGATTGCCTTTTACCAATACTTCTTTGCACTACTTTTTATGGCGCCTTTCTTCATTAAACTTGGCGTTAAAAAAATTCTCTATACGCACCATTTTATGACCCATTTTTGGCGCATTTTAGTCGCCGTAATCGGCATTCAATTTTGGGTTCATGCCCTTGCGATACAATTCCCGATTGGTGAAGGTGTCGCGTTGCTCATGACTTCGCCACTATTTGCCAGCTTAGGGGCTTTTCTCTTCTTACGTGAACGCTTTACGCCGGCAAGAGTCATCGCCACCGTCCTAGGCTTTTTAGGAGCCATTATTATTCTTGCGCCAAATAGTGAAAACTTTAATAGTGCTGCCATCTTTCCGATTTTAGCAGCACTATTTTGGGCACTTCATGCCTTATTAATGAAGCATCTATCTGATAAGGATCATCCACTGACGATGGTGAGCTATCTCTATATTTTGATGGTACCGATCAATCTTGTGGTCGCCTTAACCGATAATTTCAGCCATCTTCCAGATCAACTCTTTATTCCTGATACCGAGTTACTACTCGCACTCCTGTTACTAGGATTTCTCACTGCAATTGCTCAATATGCCGTGGCTAAGGCTTATGCGCATGCTGATGTTATCTTCATTCAACCTTTTGATTACCTCAAATTACCGCTCAATACATTCTTAGGATTTATTGTGTTTGGTTGGGCTGTGACAAGCCAGTTCTGGATTGGCGCTATTATTATGGTGAGTTCGTTACTGGCTATTAGCTATTTTGAGATCAAAAAACAGAGAGCATAATCTCTTTTATCACCTATTTATTCACTAAAAATCGAAGATCATCGCATGAAATTTCTAGATCAATCTAGTGCTATCGCTTTAATGAATCAGCTTGGCAGTGAAAGAACCCCTTTTCTCTTTATTGCGAGCTTTGATACGACTAAAAATATCGTGGTGCCACTCGATGAAATCGATCCTTTAAAAATTGCATATGATTTTCATGGTCAATACGACAATATTGCAGATTTTAAAGAGACTTATCGTTTTAATAATGGTCATGACTATCAAAATATTGTCCCCATTTGGCAAATAATGCCGCCTTCTTTTAGCAATTACCAACATGCTTTTTCACCATTAATGGCTGCGCTAAAAGCTAAAGAGAGCCATCTCGCAAATCTCACATTCCCAACATCAGTAAAGTGTAATCTGACGCTTCCTGAGATCTTTGCGAGAACAACCGCCAAATACCGAATATTTCTCAAAGACCATTTCTGCTCATTCTCGCCTGAAACATTTGTCACGATTCATGATGGCGTAATCGCAACTTATCCAATGAAAGGCACGATCAATGCAGCACTTCCTGATGCAGAAAAACAACTACTTGAAAATCCCAAAGAGCTCGATGAACATGAAACCGTCGCTGAAGAAGCCGTAAGAGATATCGCGCTCGTTGCCGAAAATGCACATATTCGACAATTTCGTTACGTGGATCGCGTAGAACGAGGAGATGGCGCAATTTTACAAACAAGTTCTATTATCGAAGGTACTTTACCGGCAAATTTCCATGAACAGATCGGGGATATTTTATATCGACTATTGCCGGCAGGATCTATTACCGGATCTCCCAAGCAAGCAACAACTGAGATTCTCAAGCAATTAGAAACATATGATCGCGGTTTCTATTCCGGTGTTGCAGGCATTTATGATGGTCAAAATCTTGATAGTGCTGTTTTAATTCGTTATCTTGAGAAAGAGCGAAGAACCAACCTATCAGCTGCCATCAGAGCTGAAACGGCTGAAAAGAAACCCGCCGTTAGCCTGATGCAAGATCAAGAAATCCTCTTCCACTATACCTTTAAAAGTGGCGGTGGCATTACTGCCATGAGCCAAGCAGAGAGCGAATATGACGAACTTATTGAAAAAATCTACCTCCCCATTTCTTGAGACTATAAAACTGGAAGGGGGATTCTTCTCAGCACTCGCCTTTCATCAAACAAGAATGGATAAAACGCGCGCCGCATTTTTTGATAATCCCGAAGCTCTTTCACTCCCATTAGCATTGATGAAAGCAGGCTCCATTCCGCCCAAAGGGCTCTACCGTGTTCGTGTTATTTATAGCGAAATCATTGAATCGATCGAGTTTATTCCTTATGAAAAACGAGAAGTGAATAGCTTAAAACTGATCGAAGCCAATATCGATTACCGCTATAAATATGAAAAACGCCCAGAGCTCAACACGCTCTTTCAGCAAAAAAAGAAGTGCGATGATATTCTTATTACACAAAATGGTTTTCTCACCGACACTTCAATTGCCAATATCGCGCTGCTAAAAGAGGGTATTTGGTATACGCCGAAATCGCCTCTTCTGAAAGGCACAAAGCGTGCGGCGCTTTTACATCATGGACTCATTGTTGAAGCCGATATCCATCAAGATGATCTTCTAAGCTATGAAAAAGTTCGTCTTTTCAATGCCATGATTGAGTTTGGTGAGATCGAATTTCCGGCAAAGAATATTCAATGACCGTGCCCTCAAGATGATTGATGACATCAGACAACAATTAATATTGCCAGTAACTAATTCATAAAGCCCCAATAAAATCAGTTCTGAACGAATCATTTTCTTTAAAAATTTTTGAAGAAAATATTCAAATATCCAGAGCCATTATCAATAAAATATAAAACTGCTTTTTATTCGCGCATTTATTGAAAAGATAGGGTTATAATCTAACTTCCCTAACAGATTATTACTCCTTAAAAGGTCTTTCATGTTGAATAAAAAATTAATCATTACCGGCGTTCTTTCTGCCGCATTACTGGCAGGCTGTGCCACGGTTGAAGATGCAGTTAATGCCGTACTTTCTCCAGGTAAAAGAGATACTTCTCCTGAAGCTATTAAAAAACAGGCGGCTAAAATCCAAGTTGATCAAGCCGGCAGTTACAAAATTAATACCTATATGCGTCACGCAATGGGTAATAACTTTACTGAAAGTGACTACGTTAAAGTTTGGGGTAAGCCTACAGTTGTTGTAAAAAATAACAGCGATTATCTTCTCAAATGGACACCTTACGATAATAGCTGTACGATTCATGTCAACTTTGATCCTGTGACAAAAGTCGCAAAAGCGCTTGATTACAACTTAAGTGATGAGTGTGCGTCGATCAATATGTCAGGTCCTGCGATTGATGTTCCACGTAACGAAGTTTTCTCATCTGGTTATATGTCGATGCGCAATCGCACATTATCAGATCTGATGGAATCACGAATGGGGAAAAATATCGATGAAACCCTCATTAGCTGGGGATCACCAAGTAGTACTGTTGCGCTGAACTCCGGCGGTAAAGTATATACATGGAAAACCTCATGGCAAACACGCCCTAATGTATGGTCTGGTGAATATACCTATGGAACTTGTGAACAAACACTGGTGACCAATGCCAAAGGTATCGTCAATAACTGGACTTATAGTTCATGTAACCCAGACAACACCTACGGTAAAACACCTGCGGCAGTTCCAGTTCCACAACCTCGTAGATAGTTTTATCATCATGTCGGTTGAAAATATTAGAAATCATCGCCGGTGAAATGAATAAAAGCTTCGCAAAGATTCTCTTCCACCCAACAGAAGATTTTAAAAGAGCATTAGCTTGGTAATTTCAAAATAATATCAAATCCGTTTTATGATATATTTCAACCTAAAAACTACAATACAAAAAAACCTGCTGATCATTATCCGCAGGTTTTTTTAATGTCTATATAAGAGTTATACAAGCTTAACCAAGACCTTATCAAATCTGATTGATAGGAAATTTATTCTCTTTCAATTGAAGAAAGTCCACTATTAATGCTGACACGAACTTGATAACAGCATGCACACATTCCTCCCAGCGATGAACCAGCTGAAAAAGAATCTCATCACACATTAGCTCATCTACTTTTCAATCGAAGAAAGTCCTCTATTCTAACGATTTAACTTCATCAAATGAGGGGAATCTTCCTAGAAAATCACGGTACGATTGCCTTGAACAATCACGCGATCTTCAAGGTGATAACGCAATCCTCGAGAAAGCACAATCTTCTCAATATCCTTTCCTAATCGCACCATATCTTTCACACTGTCAGCATGAGAAACACGAATCACATCTTGCTCGATAATTGGGCCGGCATCCAGATCTTCTGTGACGTAATGACAAGTTGCCCCAATCAGTTTCACACCGCGCTGCGCCGCTTGATGATAAGGTCTTGCCCCAATAAATGAAGGCAAGAAACTATGATGAATATTGATAATACGGTGTTTATATTTTTCACATAAATTAGGCGGAATAATCTG